>DATARE010000620.1:0-9793 GCA_036264295.1 Micropepsaceae bacterium
ATCTTCCTCAACGGCAGAATGCCGCCAAGTACGTTGCGATGGGCCACCGTACTGTAGATTTGCGGCGTGACAAAAAAAGAGGTCGCCGTCAGCGCTTCTTTCCACCACGGAAAATGAGCGAAATTCCTCTGATCAGGTGGCGGCGTGAGAGCCGCGCAAACCAGATTGCCCTGCGCATCCAGACGCGCGATGTTCGTCAGGTAGTGCAGCCCTTTCAACGCATTGACGAGCGCCGCACCGCATTCCGGCGCGCCATTGCGCACTTCGGGCTGATTGGCCAGCGCGCCCAAAACCTGGCCTCCCGAGGCAAGCACATTTTCTTCGTCGGCGGAGCTTGCACGCGCGGTCTGAACCAAGCGGTCGCGAACATCGGCGACGTCGCGCTGCACGCGATCGATCCCTTGCACCACGCTGACGAAAGCCGCGGGCAGCAACCAGATAATAATCCAGAACAAAAGCCGCAGGCGAAGCGGCCGGCCCCCGACCTCAGGTAGCGTCTGTTTTGCCGTTTGGTCGTTCGCCGTCTTCTGGCGTGTCGAACGGAGCCAGTCGGTCAAGCTGCGCCATAATTTCATTGGTGGCGTCACTCCCTGCCGGGCGCGGCTCGCTCGACAGCGGACCATTCCCATCCAATGTGGCGGACAGCGCTTTTCGCGCCCGCGCGACGCGGCTCTTCACCGTGCCGACGGCGCAATTGCTGATTTTCGCCGCATCTTCATAAGAGAAACCACCTGCGCCGACCAAGATCAATGCCTCGCGTTGCTCCGCAGGGAGGCCCCGCAATGCCCGCGCGGTATCGGAAAGCTGAACCGCCCAAGTCTGTTCGCCTCTTGCAACCGGCATCCGTTCGGCCGCGGTGTCGTCCCAAGGCGCCTGCCGCCAAGCGCGCCGGCGATCGGAATAAAACTGATTGCGCAATATCGTAAACAGCCAGGCTTTCAGATTGGAGCCCGCTCGAAAGGTGTTGCGGGATTGCCAGGCCTTGGCGAGGGCCTCTTGCGCAAGGTCGTCCGCAAGCTCGCGGTCGCCGCAAAGCGAACGCGAAAACGCGCGCAAGAACGGAATCAGATCCAGCAGATCCTTTTGGAAAACAGGATCGGGTTCCGGTGAACCACCGGTATCGGCGAGGAGGGCGGCTTCGCCGCCTGCGCTCAGCGAGGGCTCGTCAAAATTGTGAGATTTCACGAGGATGCGTCCTTCTTGCCTTTGGACTCATCAATCTGCTTCAGCAGTTCGAGGAAATCGTCCGGGATAGGTTCCTGAACGACGTCATCGTACATGCGACGCAACTCACGTCCGATCGCCCGCTGCCGCGCGCGCGCTGCGATCATTTTTTCCCTATCAGGTTCTTCCTTTTTCACGTGCAAATTCCCGTCCTCGCGTCGTGCAGGCGATTCGTCCCGGAACCGTCCGTCCATAGCCATAACACCTTTGGCAAAATTCGAACTCGGGTTGCCCCTCCCGGCGAGGCTTTCCCAGAGTGGGTGAAACGGGCAAGGTGGGAAGTGGTTCCACTGGCTGGGAACATTCTTGCGTCTTAACCGTTTGGGGAATGACTTCGAGGGATACATCCGATGACGATTGCAGATTCACTGGCCCCGCATCTTCCTTATCTCCGCCGCTACGCGAGAGCCCTGACCGGGTCGCAGCAGAGCGGGGATGTTTACGTCCGCGCCGCCCTGACGGCGCTGCTGGCCGGGAAATTCGAACTTTCATCCGATTTGCCGCCGCGGGTAGCGCTCTATCGGTTGTTTCACGTGATCTGGGCGACCAGCACCGGCCAGCTTGACCAGGATGTTTCGCTGGATGTCGGTCAACTCACGCCTGAGGAGCGGCTGCGTTCGCTCTCGTCCGCCGACCGGGCAGCCTTGTTGCTGACCGCGGTGGAAGGTTTCTCCCTCAGCGAAGCGGGCAAGATCCTTGGCGAAGCCCCCGAAGAGGTGGAGCAGTCCATTGTCGAAGCCCAACACGCGATCGAAAAGCAGCTCGCCTCCCGTGTGCTGATTATCGAGGATGAATCGATCATCGCGCTCGATTTGGAAAATCTGGTCAGCGAGCTTGGTCATAAGGTTGTCGGAACAGCGGCATCCAAGGACGAAGCCGTCAACAAAGCACGTGTCCAGCAGCCCGGGCTTGTGCTCGCGGACATCAATCTGGGCGAGGGTGGCTCTGGAATCGATGCGGTGACCGAGATTTTGCGCAGCTTCGATATTCCGGTGATCTTCGTCACCGCCTATCCGGAACGGCTGCTGACCGGCGAACGGCCGGAGCCCACCTATCTCATCACCAAGCCCTTCCTGCCGGAGACGGTACAGGCCACCATCGGACAGGCTCTGTTCTTCCATTCGCTTCGGCGAGAGGCTGCTTAGGCTTTGGCGCAGCAGCCTTAAACGGAACCGGCCGGACGCCTCGCACGTTCCCTCGGCGATGAAACAATCCGAGTGGAGGGTGCAATGGCAACCGCAGCGGCAACCACAACACGCCGGCGCAGGAATGGACGGAACGGGCGGCAAAGCGCCGACGTCCAGGCACGCCTTTCGGCCTTGCGTGGAGACCTGGATGCTTTGCAGCAGGACATGCGCGGCTTGGTGAGCGATGTCGGCGGTGCCGCCAGCGAGCAGGTGCAGGGCGCCGTGCACGAGGCCATGGATTCCGCGTCCGAAGCGGTTGAACGCGTCAGCGAGTGGAGCAACGAGAACATCGATGGCGTACGCCAGGCCGTGCGTTTGCAGCCACTCGCGGCTTGCGCACTATCCATGAGTGCGGGCGCCATCATTGGCGCGTTGCTCTTGCGCTGAAAACTCGCACACATGCTTCCGGGGCTCGGGCAGCGTTTGGGCGCGCACGCAATTTCGGGTGCGCTGCTGCTTATCACAGCTTCGGCTCTGATTTGGGTGGGTGTCGGGTTTGCAGGATATGCGATTTACATTGCGCTGATACCGCGCCTCAGCGCGCCTTGGGCGGCAGCAATTGCTGCAGCAATTCTGGTGGTCGGCCCGCTCGGTTGGGCGATCATTGTCCGCGCGCCTTCTTCTCGCCGTGCAGAATTTCGTCTGTCCAACGGCCGGACAGTTGTCAAAGATTCTCAGGATGCGACATTGGATCTGCTGGCGAAGGTGGCGCAGGAAAAACCGCTGCTCGCAATGGTCTTTGCGGGAATTCTCGGCGCATCCGAAGCGGTCCTTCACCGTAAAGAATAAAGCGTGATTGCGCGGCCATATGGCGGCGGAACGGAATTTCCGGCCGCACGTTTATGCGCGTGGTGATTCGCAGGTTTCGATGTTCGGTTGGGCTCTCACGTTTTTGGTGCTTTCCGTCGTTGCAGCCTATTTCGGCTTCTTCGGCCTGAGCGGGCTGGCCGCGGTTCTGGTCAAGTTCCTGCTCATTGTCGTCCTGCTCCTCCTCACCGCGAGCGGCCTTTTGAGTTGGGCGGTAAGCCGCCGATCCAGCCGTCACTCCATCGGGGGTTAGGAATGTCCTATCCAATTCAAAGCTTGCTTGCCGCGGGTCTGCTTTTAAGCTTGGCCTTCACGGTTCACGAAGCTCCTGCAGGAAACCGAGCGATCCCGGCGCGCACCTGCGATGCTGCCTCGGTTCTGACTGGAACACGCACGGATTCCGGCCCCACAGCGGCGGCCGGGAGCTGTCGTGAGTTCCGCTGAAGAAACTGCGTGCGCTCAGGAACCGGATTTCGTGTAGCGCATTTACATCTGCGAGCGGGCCCTGATCCCAGGCTACGTCAAATTGCCCCCCTCGACAGTCGGCATCGGCGGTCCGCTCGTCCTTCCCTGATCTTCCAGGAGCTTAACGGCAAAAATCCGTTTCAGATGGCGCTTGCCTGGGTAGAAGGGACCGGGCATCGAAATGCCCGGTCTCGACGGGCCACTCACGGCCTCAGATGTGGACGGCGTAAATGATCGCAAAAGCGACGATGACGAGGGTCAGGCTGACCGCAAGAAGCATCCTGATTCGGCCCGAAACCACGCCTTGCCGGGCTTCTTCGGGTGTCAGGACCGGCCCCTGATTTGCGCTGTCCTGGCGTTCCTGGTCGAGCGAGCGATTCCAATGATTGGCTCGGGCCATATCCATCTCCATCGTTTATCGTCACGGAAACGCTTGGCCGGCTAAGCAGTTGCGGAATTCGGTTCCGGCCTTCTAGTCGGCACCCCCGGCAGGCGGGACGCCCGACATCTCATCCTCCGGCTTGCGTTCCAACTCTTCGCGCACGCGGTGCAGATGGCGCAATTCCTCCCCTTCGCCGCCCGCAAATTCCTGGCCTTCCTGCCGCTCGCGTGCGTCGCGTTCCCAGGCGTCCAGAATCTCCAGCCGATCCTTATCCGTCAGACGCCGATCCCGAATAACGTCGGACGGGTTACGATAATATCGGGATGGATCTAGCTTCGCGTCCTGGACAAACTTGGCCTTTTTCATATGAGATCAGCCTTGGGGGCAACCGCCAAGGGAACGCGCGCCTCGCCGCGACGTTCCCAGTCGCGGGCCGTTCCGTTCAGGGCAAGGGGAATACAAGAAAATGGCATCGGCTAAGAAGCGCAAAAAGACCGAGACCGAAGCATCCCCTCCCAAGACGGAGTCGCGTCCCAAAATCCCCGGCCTGTCGGCCCGCCCCGTCTGGCAGGGACATTTGCGACTGTCCTTGGTGAGCTGCCCCATCGCTCTTTACAAGGCGACCTCACGAGCGAACGACATCTCGTTCAACCTGCTCAACCCCGAGACCAAGAATCGCGTGCGGATGATTCCGACCGATCCGGAAACCGGCCCCGTCAATCGCGCCGATCTGGTTCGCGGTTATGAGGTGGAGAAGAACCGCTATGTCATCATCGATGATGAAGAGCTCGATGCGGTGAAGCTGGAAACCACGCATACGCTCGACATCGAACGCTTCGTGGATGCCGATTCCATTGACCGGCTGTTCTGGGATGTTCCGTATATCCTTCTGCCAACGGACGATATCGCCGCCAATGCCTATGCCGTGATCCGGGAAGCGATGGCCGATACCCGCAGGATCGCGCTGGGCCGAGTGGTCATGCACACGCGAGAGCGGCTGATGGGCATCGAACCGCGCGAAAATGGCCTGCTGGCGTATAGCCTGCGCATGCGCGACGAAGTGGTAAACATGCAAAAGGCGCTGGAAGCCATCCCCGATGTGAAGCCCGACCGGCAAATGGTGGACATCGCGGAGAAGATCATTGCCCAGCTGGAAGGACCCTTCAATGCGGACGAATTCCGCGACCGCTATGAAGAGGCGTTGCGCGATCTGATTCGACGCAAGGAGAAGGGCGAGAAGCCGACAGTGGTCGCCCCGCCGGCGGAGCCGAGCAACGTCATCGACCTGATGGCGGCCTTGAAAAAGAGCCTGGGGGCAAAGGGCGCGACACCGAAAACACCGGCGCCCAAAAATGCGCCGGCACGCGCCAAGGCTCCGAAAAAGCGGGCACGCTAGCGATTCTTTCCGCCGAGCAAACTGCATCCGTGGCCGGGTGTTCTCTGCCTTAAATTTTTTTGAGCGTCTTGACGGCGGCGGCCTTACGCCTAGGTCAAAGGCGCAAGGCGGACCGAGCAGATTTTCGTCAGGTCCCTGGCTGTACCCGTAGGCTCCGAGAGAGTTTCGATGTGCAGTGCGATTTCGATATTGACCCTCGCGGGCGCCGCATGTGCGGTGCAGCATCCATTCCCAAACATAACGAGCTTCGGGGCCACGATCGTGCCCCAAGCCTAGGAAGGAAAGGAGAACACCTATGAATTCGCGTGATCCGTTGTACTGGGTTCGGTTTGCTACAGTCACAGTGGCGGCCGCTGCGATGACAGTCGCTGCCCTGACGGCGGTTTCGGCACGGGCTGCCGATCTGTCCACGGACAGTTTGAAACTCGCACCGGGCGTGACCAAGGCGGCAGAAGGGTTCGAGACCCCACCCACCACCTATATCGTGGCGAACCCAACCAGCATTTTCAGCGACCATTTCTTTTTCGGAACCAAAGTAATGGGCGAATTGAAGCGCGGGGAGCATGTCGACGCCTTGGCGAAGGTCAAAGGCTATGACTGGGTTCTGGTCGGCAAAAATGGCCAGGGCCTAGGCTATGTGCCGATTTCCATGTTGTCACCCGCCGATCAATATCACGCATAGAACCAGGCGCAGGAGAAGCTGGCCCAGCCTTCTCCTGCGCATCGTCGCTCGTCGCTCCCCTGCCGCAAAGGCCGGTGGACAGTGAAGCCCGGGATGCTACACCTCGGCGCGAGACCGCACCGGGCCCGGCATGAATCCCGATTCCCACACAAGAGTGCCACGCGTTCCACTGTTGGAGCTGATGGCCGTGTTCTTCCGTGTCGGGATCACCAGCTTCGGCGGCAGCACCGCGGCCTGGTTGTACCGCGAACTGGTGGAGCGCCGGGGCTGGCTGGACGAGGAGCATTTCCTCACCGCTTTGACCCTCGCCCAGGTTCTGCCCGGCGCCAACCCCGTCAATCTTTCCATCTATGTGGGTTCGCAACTGCGCGGCGGGATTGGGGGCGCTGCCGCGGCACTGGGCATGGTCGGGCCACCCTTCTGCGTGATCCTCGTGCTGGGCTTTCTTTACCGCAGCTTCGGTTCGTCGGTAACCGTTCATGCCATCCTTGGCGGGCTGGCCGCGGTCGGCGTGGGAATGACCCTTTCCATTGGCTACAAACTCGCGGCCAAAGTGCGCAAGCCAGTGCCCACATTGATTGCGGTGACGCTGTTCGTCACGGTTGGCCTGCTGCATTGGCCGATGATTCCCATGGTGCTTGTGCTGACGCCGCTCTCGATTGGGCTCGAGCGCCTGGCCACCGGAAAGCGTGCCGTATGAGCGAGACCCGCCTGTTTGCGTTGATACTGGTGTTTGCGCCGCTGTCTTTGCTGTCCTTTGGGGGCGGCCAAGCCATCGTTGCCGACATGCAGCATCAGGTTGTCGATGTCCGCCACTGGCTTACCGGACCCCAATTTGCCGATCTGTTTGCCCTGTCGCGGGCCGCGCCCGGCCCCAGCACATTGATCGCCGCCTTGATTGGTTGGCAGGTGGCCGGCTTTCTCGGCGCGGTGATCGCGACGCTGGCGATTTATATCCCGTCATCTTTCGTGGTGTACGGGGCTGTGCGTTGGTGGCATGCGAGCAAGGATTCGCCCTGGCGGGGCGCTTTCGAGCGCGGTCTTACGCCCGTAGCACTGGGGCTCGTGTTCGCCGGTGCCTGGGCGGTGCTGCAAGCCGCCCATGTTAATGCTTTCCAAATCCTCACCACGATGGTGGTGGCGGGACTTCTGATTTTCACCCGCGTCGGGATCTACCTGATCATGGCGGTGACGGCAGCAATCTACGGCCTGCTGCAGTTCCTTTAGGTCAAGCGTTCGGCTTGTTCGACTTCAGCAGATCGCGGATTTCGCTCAACAGCTGGATTTCCGGCGGCGGTGGCGCGTCGCCCGGCTTTGTTGCCGGCTTGGGCGTCGCCAGCCGGTTGAGCTGGCGCACCACCATAAAAAGGGCGAACGCCACGATCAGGAAATTGATGATCGCGTTCACGAACAGCCCATAAGACAGCGTGACGGCGCCGGCATCCTGTGCGGCCTTGAGGGTCGGATACGGACCACCACCCTTCAGCACCACAAAGAAATTCGAGAAATCGATTCCACCCAGCAACAGGCCGAGCGGCGGGTTGATGATATCCTTGACCAGGGAATTGACGATGCTGGTGAAGGCCGCGCCCACCACCACACCGACAGCCAGATCGATGGCGTTGCCTCGCATGGCAAAGGTCTTGAATTCTTGCAGTAAAGCCATGATCGCCCCTCTTCTATGCGTCTAATCCGCCAGCCGGCGCAGCAAGCTCGCGCCGATCCACCCGCTCAACCCACCGACCAGCACACCGGCCCCGTTCGCAACCTCATCGTAAAGCGACATGTCGCGGCCAATGAATCCCTGGATGATTTCAAGCACACCGCCTAGCACAATCAGGCCCAGACAGGCGAGAATCACGGTGCGGCGGGCTTTGAAGCCCATTGCGGCCATCGCCGCGAGACCGAAATAGGCTATGAAATGCAAGAGCTTGTCGTTCGCGTTCTCGATAAGTTTCGGTTCCGATGCAGCCAATTCGCCCCAGATCACGACAGCAATGGCCGGATACAAGAGAAAAAGATCCGCAATCCGCGCCGTGTGAAGCCAGGGACGAAAGATTTTCATGGCCGCTGATCACCCATGCGGCCTCTGATTGCGCATTCGGGCCCGGCTTGCAAATCCGCTCGCCTCGCGTATAACGCCGCACCTATTCGAACCGACCGGCGTAAGGGCATGCCGTGGCGGTTCGCAAATAGCGACCGCGGCTGAGCAACAGCGAAGCCGCCATAGGAGACGCAAAATGCCCAAAATGAAGACGAAATCGAGCGCCAAAAAGCGCTTTCGGTTTACCGCGAATGGCAAGATCAAGGCCGGCCAGGCGGGCAAGCGCCACGGTATGATCAAGCGTTCGAACGAACAGATCCGCACGCTGCGCGGCACCTCCGTTCTGTCCGATTCCGAAACCCAGCGCATCAAGCGCTGGATGCCTTACGCAGGCTAGGGAGGAACGCCATGTCGAGAGCACCCCGCGCCGTACCTTCGCGCCTTCGCAGAAAGCGCGTTTTCAAAGCCGCCAAAGGCTTTTATGGCCGCCGCAAGAACAACATCACGACGGCCAATGCCGCCGTCGATCGTTCGATGCAGCATGCCTATGTGGGCCGCAAACTGCGCAAACGCAATTTCCGCGCCCTGTGGATCCAGCGCATCAACGCGGCCGTCCGCGAACACGGTCTGACCTATAGCCGATTTATCAGCGGCCTCGCCGCCGCCGGTATCGAGATCGACCGCAAAGTGCTGGCCGATCTCGCTGTGCGCGAGCCCGAGGCCTTCAAAGCCCTGGTCGATAGGTGCGCCGTCGCAAGCTGATTTCTTTGCAGTTTCGCGGGAGTGAGCCTCCAGGCACCCATATCCTGGAACGCCTGCTTTGCGTCAGACTGCATAAGGGATTCGCATGACCGACATTGCCGATACCGAACGCGAGATTCTTGCGGCCATTGAGGCTGCCAAAGACGAACGCATGCTCGATGAGGTGCGCGTCGCAGCGCTCGGCAAGAAAGGCGCCATTGCCGAACTGCTGAAGACGTTGGGCGCCATGAGCCCCGACGAACGCAAGATCAAGGGGCCGCTTTTCAACGGCTTGCGCGACCGTGCGGCCGCCGCCATCGCCGCCCGCAAGAAAGCGCTGGAAACCGCGACGCTGGATGCGCGCCTGCATTCCGAGCGCGTGGACGTGACCTTGCCCGCGCCCGATCATCCGCGGGGCACGATCCATCCGGTGCGTCATGTGATGGATGAGATCATCGCCATTCTCGCCGATCTCGATTTCAAAGTGGCCGAAGGCCCGGACATCGAGAGCGACGATTACAATTTCACCAAGCTGAACATTCCCGCCGAGCATCCAGCGCGGCAAATGCACGACACGTTCTATATGAAGCCGCAAGCCGACGGCTCGCGTCCGCTGCTGCGCACGCATACGAGCCCGGTGCAGGTGCGCACCATGTTGACTCAAAAGCCGCCGATCCGCGTGATCGCGCCAGGACGCACCTATCGCTGCGATTCGGATGCGACGCATTCGCCGATGTTCCATCAGGTGGAAGGCCTGGTGATCGATGAGGAAACTCATCTCGGCCATTTGAAATGGATTTTGCAGGAATTCTGCAGAGCCTTCTTCGAAGTGCCGCAAGTCACGATGCGGCTGCGCCCATCGTAT
>DATARE010000045.1:0-5272 GCA_036264295.1 Micropepsaceae bacterium
GGTGAGCCAGGCGCTGGGCTTCGTGTCGCTACAGGCCGAACGCGCCGGAATCGCGCTTCAGCATAGCGTGGCTCCGGCGGCACGCCGGGTGCGGGCCGACAAGCGCGCGGTACTCCAGATTCTGATCAATCTGCTCTCGAACGGGGTGAAATACACCCATCGTGACGGACGTGTTTCGGTGACGGCGGACATCGTTTCCGGAGCGCTGCAGATCGCCGTCTCCGATACCGGGGTGGGCATCGGCGAAGCGGACCTCGCGCGGCTGGGCCAGCCTTTCGAACAGGTGGAAAGCGAATACACGCGCTCCAAGGAAGGGACCGGCCTTGGCCTCGCATTGGTGCGCGCCATGACTCATCTCCACGGCGGTACGATGACGCTGTCCTCGGCACTGGGGGAGGGGACATGCGTGCGCATCATGCTGCCCAATGCGGTTCAGACCGCCGAAGAACAGGACGCGGTGCAGGCGGTGGCCTGAGGGATTTTCGAAAAAATCGGCTAGGGTGCCGAAGATCTTTCGGTTTGCCGATTCTGTCATGCCCCGGCTCAAAAGCGCACTCTATGTCCAGGCTCTGATCCGCCGTTGCGAAATCGCGGGCGCGGCCGCCTATCTGGTGCGCCGCGGCGCGGAGGAAGCCGGCGCCGTGTTCCTGAAACTGAACCGCCTGGATGGGTCCTGCGTGGTGCTCAGTCCCGCGCGGCAAGGCGAGGACCGCATCTGGATGCGTCCCCTGGGCGAGACCACGGACGAGGCGCGTGCAGCAGATTATTTCGCGCGCCAGATCCGCTTCGATCCGGACATCTGGATCGTGGAGATCGAAGACCGCGAAGGCCGCAGCTTTGTGGATGAACCGATCGTGTGAGCGTCAGACCTTGCCGCGCAGCTCCACCAGATTGCCTTCGGGATCGCGGATATAGACCGCCCGTTCCGCACCCTCGTCATGTTCCTCCTCGATCGCAACCCGGGCGCTTTTCAATCTCAGCCGCAGCGCGTCGTCATCGAAGCGCGACAGTCTGAGACAGAAATGGTGGACGTTCTCGCCGGCTCCGCGCGGGGACAATGCCCACGCGCCTTTTTTGATTGTCGTATTGACCAGCACGAGCGATGCGCCACCGGCATAAAGCTCCGTCATGCCCCATTGCGGCATTTTCGTGCCGACGCGAAAGCCCAGGACCTTGGTATAGAACCGCAGCGTGGCCGCGGGCCGCCGGCATGTCAGGGAGAGATGATCGAAGCCGGAAATGGGAAGCTGTCTCATGGGCCGCAAATTAGCATGGGACGCAGCTTTTGCGCGACACGTCTGGGCAACGTATAGATCGAGAGCACATTTCGAATCATCTTGATGCCCTGGCTTCAATTGCAGAGCGCGTTTGGCCTTGTCGTGCTTGTGCTCGTGGCCTGGGCGCTATCGGAGAATCGCCGCGCGGCGTTTTCCTGGCGGCTGATCGCTTCCACGCTTGGGCTTCAGATTGCCATCGCGTTGGTGCTGCTGGAAGTGCCCATGGCGCGCACCGGTCTCTACTCGCTCAATCATGTTGTCGATGCGCTGTCCTCGGCGACCAACGCGGGAACTTCGTTCGTGTTCGGCTATGTCGGCGGCGCGGCGCCGCCTTTCGAAGTCAGCAAGCCGCAGAATCTGAACAGCCTCGCGTTCCAGGCGCTGCCTTTGGTGCTGGTGATGTCGGCGCTTTCTGCGCTGCTTTGGCATTGGCGCGTTCTTCCGATCATCGTGAAGGGCTTCGCGTATGTGCTGCAAAAAACGCTTTCCATCGGCGGGGCGGTGGGGTTGGGTTCGGCGTCAACCGTCTTCCTCGGCATGATCGAAGCACCGCTTCTCATTCGCCCCTATCTTGCGCAACTGACGCGCGCGGAACTGTTCATGCTTTTCACGGTCGGGCTTTCCACCGTCGCCGGAACCGTGATGGTGCTTTACGCGACCGTGCTGGAGCCAGTCGTACCTGGTGCGCTCGGCCATATTCTGGTGGCCTCGTTTATTTCCTTGCCCGCCGCCATTCTGGTGGCCCGTCTCATGGTGCCGGGTGAAAGCTCCACACCGGCCGAGGCTTATGAAGGCGCGGTCTATCGCTCCAGCATGGATGCCATCGCGCGCGGCACCGAAGACGGGCTGAAGCTTTTTCTCGGCATTGTCGCCATGTTGCTGGTGATGGTGGCGCTGGTGGCGCTGGCCGACATCGTCATCGGCGTGCTGCCGCCGGTTGGCGGGGCACCGGTCACGGTGGAGCGTATTTTCGGCTGGCTGTTCCAGCCGCTCGTCTGGCTTTACGGCATTCCGGCGGCCGAGGCGGCCGATGCGGGCGCGCTGTTGGGGACCAAAACGATCCTCAACGAGTTCATCGCCTATCTGAAGCTGGCGGCATTGCCCAATGGGGTGCTCAGTCCGCGCTCGCGGCTGATCATGCTCTATGCGATGTGCGGTTTCGCCAATCTGGGGTCGGTCGGCATCATGATCGCGGGCGTCTCTGGCATGGTCCCGCAACGCCGCGACGAGGTGGTGGAACTGGCGCTGAAGGCCCTGGTCGCCGGCACCCTTGCTTCGGGCATGACCGGCGCGGTGGTGGGGCTGCTGCCGGTGGCCAGCCTGGGCGCGGGTTGACAGAAGTGCTAGCAGTGCTAGCATTGCTAGCATGGCCACGCTAACCATCCGCAACCTGCCGCAAGACGTCTATGACCGGCTTCGCGCCCGCGCGGCCGCAAACCGCCGCAGTATGGAAGCCGAAGCCCGCGAGGTGATCGCCAAATCCATTCCGCCGAAGCTCACGCCGGAACAGGCGCTGCGCGACCTGCAGGACATGATGAAGAACGTGAAACCCAAACATGGGGATTCATTGGTCGACGAATTCCTGGCAGAGCGGCGCGCGATGTGGGGCGAGGACGAGTGATCGTCCTCGATTCTTCCGCACTGCTTGCTATCCTAAAACAAGAGTCCGGAGCGAGCATTGTCGAGGGGGCACTGGCTGAGGCGGCGATCTCTACCGTCAACGTCTCCGAGATATTGTCTAAGGTTTCGGATTGGGGGCTCGACGCCACCGCGTACGAGAAAGAGCTCATCTCGCTTTCGATAGAATATGTCGATTTCAATTTCGTGCGCGCCGCGTTGACGGCACAGTTGCGCAAAGAAACGCGCGCCTATGGCCTTTCCCTTGGTGACAGGGCATGTCTGGCCCTTGCCGTGGAGCGCAAATGTGCGGTGCTGACGGCGGACCGCAATTGGGCCAAGCTCGATCTTGGAATTCCGATCGAACTCATCCGCTGAACGCATGCCGGCTCAAACCCGTCTCGCCGCTTTGGTCTCCGACATCCATGCCTGCCGCAGCTGCGCGGCGGAGCTGCCCCATGGCGTGCGGCCTGTTCTGCGCATCAGCGGCACCGCCCGGCTTTGCATTGCCGGTCAGGCGCCGGGCATCCGCGTCCACAACAGCGGCATCCCCTACAACGATCCTTCCGGCAAACGCCTGCGTGCCTGGCTCGGCATCGACGCGGACACTTTTTATGACGAGCGCCGCGTCGCCATCGTCCCCATGGGCTTCTGCTTTCCCGGCTACGATGCGGCGGGCGGGGACAAGCCGCCGCGCGCGGAATGTGGACGCCTGTGGCATGACCGGCTTTTCGCCGCCGCGCCGAAGTTCAAGCTCATGCTCGCCATCGGAAGCTACGCACAAACCTATCATTTGAAATCGGGCGCCAAAAAATCCATGACGGAGACCGTGCGCGCGTGGCGCGAATATGGTCCAGTAATTCCCCTGCCGCATCCGTCATGGCGCAACATTGGGTGGTTGAAAAAGAATCCGTGGTTCGAATCCGAACTCCTTCCCGATCTCCGCGCGCGCGTTACGGAAATTTTATCTTGCGCGCGCTGATGGTCTCCTTCGTGGCGCTGACGGCAGCGTGTGCGCCGCGCATTGCCGCGGAGGGACCCGAGATGCGCCTGCCGGCCATCGAGCGCGGGCAGGGCGCCGGCAACACCGCCGACCGGTTCGTCACGCGTGACGGGCTGCGTCTGGGTCTCACGCATTGGGATGCGGCCGCGCCCTTTGCCGTGATCGTCGCGCTGCACGGTATGAGCGATTATTCCAATGCCTTTGCCATTCCGGCGCCGTTCTGGGCCGATCACGGCATCACCACCTATGCCTATGACCAGCGCAGCTTCGGGCGCTCGCCCAATCCCGGCATTTGGCCCGGCAACACGATCCTGCGCCGCGATCTCCACGATTTCGTCGACACGGTGAAAGCGCGCCATCCGGGATTGCCGGTCTATGTGCTGGGCGAGAGCATGGGTGGTGCGGTGGCGATGACGGCGTTTGCTTCCGGCGCGCCGCCCAAGGCCGATGGGTTGATCCTGGTTGCGCCCGCGGTGTGGAGCCGCAAGACCATGCCGCTGTCCTATCGCGTGGCGCTGTGGACAACGGCCCACACCTTCCGGTCCTGGGCGCTGTCAGGATCGGGGCTGAAGATCGAGCCCAGCGACAACATCCCGATGCTGATCGCCATCGGGCGCGATCCCCTGTTCCAAAAGCGCACGCGCGCCGACGAGATTTACGGCCTCGTCTCGCTGATGGACGAAGCCTATGAATCGCCGCAAGGTTTGAACAAGGTGCCGCTGATGCTGGTCTATGGCGGCAACGACCAGATCATCCCGAAGGAGCCGACCGATCAGGTGATTTCCAAACTCGGTCCGAACGCCACTGTGAAGCGCTATCCCAAGGGCTATCATATGCTTTTGCGCGATCTCGACGGCGGCCCGCGCTGGGCGGATATCGCGCTTTGGGTTGCGGCGCAGGCGAACAAGCGCAAGGAACCGGCGATGGCGATGGCCGTGCGCTGAATAGGCTCTCTCGTCATGGCCGGTCTTGTGCCGGCCATCTATAATCGCAGCGGGCGGATGCGTTTATGGGTCGCCGGGACAGGCCCGGCGAGGACGAAATGTATGATTCGGCCCATTCGAAATTGCCTAATTTGCTTGCGAACACGCGGAGGAAGCAGTGAAACAACTTCAGGTCATGGCGTGTGCGGCACTGTTCGCAACCTTGGTGCATCCGGCTCTCGCGGCCGAGGCCCCGGCGCTCGAAATCGCGAGCCAGGGTTATCTTTTCGCGGGCGGAAAATATGTCGATGGCCCGAACGGCAAGACCATGGCAGGGCAAGCCTATGTCGAATATCAGATCCCCAAGAATCGCACGCATCCCTTTCCCATCGTCATGATCGAAGGCGGCGGGCAGAGCGGCTCCAATTTCACCGGCACGCCCGACGGCCGCG
>DATARE010000104.1:0-2567 GCA_036264295.1 Micropepsaceae bacterium
CGCCGAAGTGTCCCGCTTCAGCATTTCACGCCAGTTGCGGCGCGATGCCGAATTGTCCAGCCTCCAGACGCAACAGGGCTCCATCGACAACGCGAGTGCACTGATGCGGCTGGGCCTCATTCAAGGGTTGGTCCACATGAGCTTGCAGCATGGGATCACCCATTGGTGCGCGGCCATGGAGCCGACGCTGTTGCGGATGCTGGCGGCGATGGCGATCCGGTTTCGCGCCGTCGGCCCGCTGGTGGAATACCATGGCACGCGGCAGCCTTGTTACTGCGTGGTTGCCGACATCCTGGAGGCTGTGAAGCGCGAGCGCCCGGCCTTCTGGTCCGTTCTGACGGATGGCGGCGCACTCACCCAACGACGCTCCGTTGCTTTCAGCGACAAGGCCTTCGCACGCGAACTGGCGTGCTGAAAACCATCGCCTCTCGCAGGGCGGAATCGCCGCAATTGGAGATGCGCCCGCGCGCCTTCGATGGCCCTGTCAGCCGCGGCTTCCCGGACACAGTTCCAGCGTGACGTCGGGCCAACCGGCCGCCGGCGCCGCGAGCGCCGAGATGCCAAGCTTGTTCCCGTCTTGCGGATCGAACAGCATGATCACCTTGTCGGTCATCGGATTGATGAACTGGCCTTCGCGCGATCCATTGAGGATCAGCTCGCCGGAAATGGTAACGCCCGCATTCTTGACCGTGCCCGCCAGTGCCGCCTCGCCGCGCATGGTCTTTCCGCGCTCGCCCGATTTGAAATAGGCCGCCTCGCAGCTGCCACCGGCCATGCGCCACGTCCCCACCATTTGCGCCGCAACCTTGTCGGGCTCATCCAGCACGCCGCCGGCACCGATAGGATTGGCGACATCGTCGGGCACGCCCAACTTCGTCCGGGTGCGAATGCGCACGCCCGTATCGTCGAGGATTTGCAGCGATGCTTGGAACACTGCGGGCGGCGGCACATTCAGCGGGGTTTCGGCTTCGGTGATGTAAAGACGATCGTTCGCGGCCATGAGGATTTCCGCGAGGATGCGGGTGGATGCGGTCTCGACCGTAAGACGCCGGCTGAGATGCAGGTCGATATTGTTCAGCCCGTCATATTTCACGGTGCCTTTTGACCGCTCCGTATTGCGGGCCTGATCGACCGCGGTGCTGAGTTCGTCCTTTGCCTTCGAATAATCGACCACCGTGACCGTATATTTGCCAGCGAGCCGCGAGCCGGCGGGCGCCACCGCGGTGAACACATGGGCGGTGAGATTGGTGCCCTTCGCAGTCTTGTAGGGCGCCTCGGTCACTGTGGGTTCGGCGGGAAGATTCACGCTGAAGAAGTTCTCCCGGTTGGAATAAACATCCCAGGATTGGGCGGATGCCGCCCCCGAAAGGAACAAAGCCGCAATTGCAGGAAAAAGGCCGGCGAAGCGCATGAATCCACCCTCATGGTCCAGAACGCGGCGGACAATACTCTGGCCGGGCAAACCGGGCAATTAATCTCCTTTTTACCTTTCGACCCGAAACTGTCCCACGTCGCGAGTGCCCGTCCCGGGCATCTTTCGAGAGGAGTGTATCGTGGTCGAAGGCCATTTCGAAGCGAAGGCGTGGCTCCAATTGCCGCCGCAAGAACGGGCCCGAAAGTGCCGGCTGATGGCAGCTGAGGCCGCAGTGCAGGCAATGGACGGTCCGGCCGCGCTACGATCCATCTTTTCCGATTTGACGCATCAATGGGCGATGCTGGCGGACGAAATTGGAGCTGAACGTTCGCTCTAAGCCCTGTTAATGAGTAAGCGTTTGTTTATCCTCAGGAAAAAGCCCGGCGTGCTTTGAAGGCGGCCGACAAAGTCCCTTCGTCCAGATAATCCAGTTCGCCTCCCACCGGCACCCCGTGGGCAAGCCGCGTGACCTTCACACCGAGCGGTTCGAGCGCATCCAGCAGATAATGCGCCGTGGTCTGGCCCTCCACCGTGGCGTTCATGGCCAGGATGATTTCGTTCGCCGCGCCCGACTTCACCCGCTCCAGCAACCGCGGCAAATTCAGCCGTTCGGGCGTTACCCCGTCGAGCGCCGACAGCGCACCGCCCAGCACATGATAACGGCCGCGGAACACGGCCGCCCGCTCCAGCGCCCACAGGTCGGCGACATCTTCCACGACACAGATGATGCCGGTCTCGCGCTCCGGCGCACGGCAGAGCGCGCAAGGGTCCGTGGTGTCGAGATTGCCGCAACTCGAACATTGCTTCAGCGCCGATGCCGCTTTGGCCATGGCGTCGGCCAAAGGTTCGAGCAGGCTCTCCCGCTTTTTCAACAATGCCAGCGCCGCGCGGCGCGCCGAGCGCGGGCCCAGCCCCGGCAACTTGGCGAGCAATTGGATCAGGCGCTCGATTTCTTGTCCTGCGGGCGATCCGGCCACCAATGCTTCAATCCCTGCCCGGCATGCTGGCGCTGAAACTCTTCAGCAGGTCCTGCAGGAATTGGGAATCCTGCATGCGGCGCTGTTCCAGCTTGGTCTTGCCGTCGGCGCAGGCGGCGACCACAAGGTCCTCGACGATTTCATGCTCATCGGGCTTCAGCAGCGAAGGATCGATG
>DATARE010000072.1:0-23094 GCA_036264295.1 Micropepsaceae bacterium
GAAGGCGTGCTCACCGTACAGGGCAAGCGCGAATCCGAAAAAGAAAACCAAACGCAGCATTATCTGTACCAGGGCATCGCAGGCCGCAGCTTCGAGCGGCGTTTCCAGTTGGCCGAGAATGTCGAAGTCCGCGGCGCCAAATTGGAGAATGGGCTCCTGCATATCGAACTCGAGCGCCTCGTGCCCGAGGAGAAGAAGCCCCGCCGGATCACCATCAATTCCAAGGCCGAAGGCCAGGTGATCGATACCAAGGCAAAAGCGGCGTAAAACGCTGTTTCAGGAAAGCGCGCCTCGTTTCGGGGCGCGCTTTTTTGTGGCTACAGCATCAAGGTTTTAAGACCCCCAAACCGAATGACGGCTTCAGCGTTCCTCCCGTGGGATGAAAGCGGGGGAATTTCCTCTTGAAAGGAGCCCGTCATGGCCATGCGTTCGATGATTCCCAGTTCCTGGAGCCGCAATGCCCCTTCCGAAATCAAGCGCGATCCCTTTTCTCTGCTGCAAAACGAGATGAACCGCTTGTTCGAAGCTTTCCCCACGATGAATGCGATGAATTGGCCGAGCGATCCGGCGCCACGCCTCGATGTCAGCGAGACCGATACGGAAATCGATATCGATGCCGAACTTCCCGGCGTCGAGGAAAAAGATGTCGATGTGACCCTGTCAGGCGATGTCTTGACCATTCGTGGCGAGCGGAAGAACGGTCACGAGGAGAAAAATAAGAATTATCATCTCATGGAGCGTTCCTATGGGAGCTTCACGCGGTCCGTGAGCCTGCCGTTCGACGCCGAGCCTAAGAATGTCACGGCCAAGTTCGAAAAGGGTGTGCTGCACATTGCCATTCCGAAGCCGGCCAATGCTGCCGGCAAATCGGCCAAAATCCCGGTGAAGTCTGGCGCGTGATCTAACGCACACGTGAAGGTAGCGCCCTTTCCATTCGGAGGAGGGCGCCTCCTTCCTGCGCGAGCCGCCCTTTCGAGCGGTGCATCGGTTGCGCTACAGTTCCGCTTTCCTGCTGCTTCGCCAAGGATCATGCAAAAAAACTGGCACGGTATTTTTCCTTCACGGATGCCCCGCTTGGCGCGGGCTGCAGTGACCCATGCCACTCCGGTCGAGGAGCTGCGGCAACGCTATGATTCATTGGCGGCGGAGTTCGAGCCCTTGCCGTCCGATGTGGTGGTCGAACGCGCCCAGCTTGGCCAAGTTAAAGGCCAATGGGTTCGGATCGCCGATGCGGACCCGCAGCGGCTTCTGCTCTATTTCCACGGCGGCGGCTATATTTCCGGTTCGCCGCAAACCTATCTCGGACCGGTGGCGAAGCTTTGCCGCGTGGGAGGGGCCGCGGCCCTTTCGCTCGATTACCGGCTGGGGCCGGAATTTCCCTTTCCGGCGTGCTTGCGCGATGCGGTTGATGCCTATCGCTTTCTGATCGCCAAAGCCTATCCACCGGAATCGGTAATCCTGGCGGGCGACGGCGCCGGTGGCGGCCTTGCCGTGGCCACCATGATGGCGATCCGCAATGGGGGTTTGCCCATGCCTGCGGCACTGGTTGCCATGTCGCCCTGGGCGGACCTGACACTTTCCGGCTGGTCCATCATGCAGAACGCCGAAAACGACAACGTCATGTCCTGGGACCTGCTGTTCGCGAGCGCGCGCCATTATTTGAAGGGCGCCAACCCCGCTGACCCCTATGCCTCACCGGTCTATGGCTCGATGCGCGACTTTCCTCCCATCATGATCCACGCCGGCAGCCGCGAAATCCTGCGCGACGATGCCAGCCGGCTTGGCGAATTGGCGGCCGAATCCAATGTGCGGGTTTCGGTGGAGGTCTATGACGCGATGGGCCATCTGTTTCAGATGGGCACCTCACAGGATGCAAAGGTTTCGCTGCATCGGTTCGGGCAATTCATTCGCGCCCGCACGCCGGAAGCCGCCGCCGATCTTGACCTCGGCAAGAGCGTCAAGCGCAGCCGATAGGGTTTAGCCGGCCGCGGCCGTGTCGTAACGGGTCTCGTCGAATATCGCGTCGACAGCGGCATCGAGCGAGAGCTTGATGCCTTGCAGGATCGCACCGCGAAAATCGGAGGCGCGCAATTTCGAGCCCGTAAGATCGGCATAAGCGAGGTCACTTTCGGCGAACACGGCCTGGCGCAGATCTGCGCCGCGAAAATCGGCATAACGGGCATCGGCCCGTTCGAGCCGTGCGGGCAGCAATCTTTCGTTCGAGATCAGCAGCGGTCCCAGATTCACGTCGCGCAAATCCGCATTGGCAAGTTTCGCACTCTTGAGATTGCAGCCGCGCAAATCCGCGCCCGTAAGTTTGCAACCTCGCAGGTCGGCGCCTTCCAGTTGCGCGCCCTGGAAGCGCACCCCCGAAAGGTCCAGGCCGTAGAAGACCGCCCCCGGCGCAATCAAAGCCGGCAGGACCGCATGGCTTAATGTCTTGAGCGAACGCAAATCGAATCCGGAAAAATCGGCCGGCCGGCCCTCGCGCCCCTGCGTATCGGCCCAGCGCGCATGCGCCCGCAGGACCACATCGATCGGTTCGGACAATTCCGAAAGCGGTTTTCCCGCGGGTGCATCGGTGAGCACACCCGACATGTCGCACCCCTCAAGGGTTGCGAATTCCAGTCTGGTGCCGACCAGCACCGCGCCCTTCAAATCGGCCCCGGCAAGATCGCAGCCTCGCAAATCGGCGTTTTCGAGATTGGCGCCCGTCAGCTTCGCGCGGCGGAGATTGGCCCGCGTCATGCGGCAGTTGCGCATGATGGCATCGGTGAAATCGGCTTGGATGGCGATGGCGCCGGTAAGCTTGGCCCGTTCAAGATTGGCCGAGGAAAGCAGGGCTGCCGGCAATTCCGACGGTCCCGTATCGTGCTGCAGGATTTTGAGATCGCCCAATGCGCCCTTTTCGGCGATCTTGCCCTCGCGCAGATCGGCTTCGAAAAGATCGGCACCGATCAGATTTGCGCCCCTGAGCGAAACACCCCGCAAATCGGCGCGCCGCAGGCTGGCGCCCGCGAGATTGGCGCGCTTCAGCGAAGCGCCAAAAAAGCTCGCCGAATCGAGCTTGGCCCCGCGAAGGTTGGTCTCTTCGAGATAGGCGCCGGTGAAATCCGCATCGGCGAGATTGCGGCCCGAAAGGTCCAGCCCCGAAAGATCGGAAAACGCGAAAACCGCCCGTGCGCCACCCACCCGGCCGGAATAGAGCAATTCATGGCGCGCGGCTGCGGCTGCGACCTGTTTTTCGGTCAGCTTCGTGCAACTTAGCCGGCGCGACTTATCACGATCCATCAAATGGGACACTGTGAGGGCCTTTCGATCGCCCGATTTTGCCCTCAGCGGGCTAATAGGCCCTTAAGACGCGAACAAAAGCTGTAGCCGTTAATGGGCTTGCTGCGTGGCTCCTGCCATGCCACTTTCGCGCCAGTGAGGGTGCCCGGTTCGGGAAATTGTCGAGCAAAATTAAATGCCTGTAAGGCGCTCCGTGAAACACAGCCCGCTCGTCTGCCTGCTGCTTGCCGGTATCGCCAGCCCCGCGCTCGCCGATGATTCAAGCATCACGAGCATCCTGACATCGCCGGTGACCACCTCACATGCCGCGAACAACAGCGCCGGGAACATCACCATTCAGGCCACCGGCGGGGTAAGCATCAACGCCGCCGGCGCCGCCGTAACGCTGGATTCCAACAACACCATTGAATCGATTGGCGTTATTCAGAACGCTTTCGCAGGGGGCGCAATCGGCGTCCATATCGAAGCCGGCAACACGGGAACTTTCATCACCGACGTCGCCACCACCAGCATCATCAATGTCAGCGGCGGCGGCACCGGCAATTATGGGATTTTGCTCGACGGCAATTCGGCGTTCACGGGCAATATTACCCTCGGCGTGGCCTCAACGATTGCGGTCAACGGGACCAATTCGGCGGGGGTGGCGATCAAGGCGCCATTGATCGGCAATCTGGCCATTGGCTCGTCGACAAATGTGACGGGCGAAGGCGCCAATGGCGTGATCGTGCTTGCGCCGATCACCGGTAACCTTTCATTCGGGGGCGGCGTCAGCGCGGTCGGCACCGCGACGTTCACGGTTGATAAAATTGATCCGCTGGCGGGTGCTGCTGTCGCGGTGGGTTCGAGCGTCAGCGGCGGCATTCTGAATGGCGGGCCCGCGACCACCGACGACGCCACGGGAACATCCGCGGTTGTTTCGGTCGGTTCTCTTCCGGCACTTGCGATTCAGCCTTCGATTGCCGGGGCAAATGCCGCCAACATCATCATCGGCGCAAATTCGGCGGACACGGTCAATCCGACCTTCAGCTTTATCAATCGGGGCGCGGTGCGTTCCACCGACAACGATCCGGGCATCAGCACCATCGGCGTCGGAATTGGGGAATCGGGAACAGCGGCGCATACCGTCACGCTTGCCGGCGGCATTTACAATCGCGGCAGCATCCAGGCTCAAGCCGAAACCGACAATACGTTTGCCAGCACGGCCGCCTCGGCGTCCGCCAATGCGACGGCTCTTCTCATCGGCAATGGCACCACGATCAATGCGTCGAATCTCTCCACCGTTGCGCTGCTCAACGAAGGTGCGATCAGCGCCTCCGTGGTCGGAAATATGCCCGGAACGGCGACGGCGATATTGATCCAGCCCGGTGGCGCGTTGGCCTCTCTCAGCAACTCCGGATCGATTACCGGCGTCATCACAACGACCGACACCACGATTGCCAGCATCACGACCTATGGTGTGCGCGACCTTTCGGGCACGCTGACGACGATCACCAATTCCGGCATCTGGAGCCTGCAGGCGACGCCGCTTGACAATAATGGCCAAAAAACCATCGCGGCCGATATTTCCCATACCACTTCAAACGAGACATTCACCAACAGCGGCTCGGTCGTCGGCGATATCCAATTCGGCTCGGGAAGCAATCAACTGACCATCGAAGGGGGCGCCGCCTCGGGAAGTTGCTTGACCGCCTGTATGCAGGGCTCCGTCACCGCCGCCGCGGGGGGCACGGTTGCGGTTCATGTGTCCGAAGGCGGTACCGGCGGCACGTTTCGGACATCCAATGCGCAGATCGCCAGCCTGAATGTCGGCAATGCCGGCGCGGTGGAGTTTGCCATCAACAAGAATTCCACCGCAGCAGCCTTCATCAACGCTACCGGCCCGGTGACATTCAATTCCGGTTCGAAAGCGGTTTTGGTGGCGACTTCGTTTTTGCCCGCGAGCGGAACCTATACCCTCGTTCACAGCGCCGGCGGTCTTACGTTCAGCGATTTTGCGGCGGCGACCGCGCAGCCCATCCCCTACATCTTCAACGGGTCCATTGTTCAACAGAACAATGATCTTGTGCTGACACTGCAGCGCAAAACGGCAGCCGAAATCGGACTGACCGGAAATGCGGCGGCGATTTATGAGCCTCTCGCGACGGCGGCGCTCAATGACGACCAGTTCGGAGCGGCGTTGCTCTCGTTCGCCTCCGCGGCCGATGTGAAATCGGCATTGGGGACGCTGGTGCCGGATGTCGCGGGTGGTGTTCGGGCGCTCACCATCGCCCTGACCGATCAAACCACGGGTGTTATTGGGGCGCGCGAACGCTCGCTGATAACGGCGCCGCAGAATGTAAAAGACGAATTCCGCTTCTGGGGCCAGGAATTCTATAACAATGTCAGCGGCGACAGCACGGCCGCCGCGCCCGGCTATTACGGTGCCGGGCAGGGTATCGCCTTGGGCGTGGAATGGGGCGCGCTGCCGACCGTCCGCTACGGGTTGGCCTATACGTTCTTCTCCAGTGAAGAAACCGAAGCCCATCCGCTCGACACCAAGACCAACGGCGATTGGAACATGCTCTCGTTCTACGCCGGCTGGCGGCGCGGCGAATTCTTTGTCACCCCGCAGGTCAATCTCGGCATGGGCAGCTTCCAAAGCCGCCGCACCATTGTGGCGGGCTCGCTCCTCCGCTCCGCGAAGGCCGATTGGAACAATTATCTCGCGGCCGGCGGGTTCACCACCGGTTACGTGTTCGATCTCGGCGGAGGCGTGCAGGTTGTTCCTCAGATCGCCCTCGACGGGCTTTATCTGCGCGATGGCGCTTACAACGAAACGGGCGCCAGCGGCGTGGGCCTGTCGCTGAAACAGCAGGGACAGCAATCGGTCCGCAGTTTTGCCGGTGTGGTCGGGCAGGGCGCGTATTCCTGGAACGACGGCAATCTCCAGCCGCAGATCCTGGTTGGCTGGAGTCACGAGTTCATGGACAGCCCGGCCACCATCGATGGCACGTTCGAAGCGGCGCCCGGCTCTCCCTTCCATCTCGTGGGACCGACGGTGGAACCCAACCGGCTGGTCGGCGGCGCGAGTTTCGCCTACATCTTGGGAAATTGGTCGGCGGGCTTGAGCTACGACGCCAGCGCCAGCACTGGCACACTCGCGCAATCGGCGACCATCAGCCTGAGCAGCCGCTTCTAAGGCTTGGCAGCACGGGCGAAGCTCGCCCCTTCCAAGCCGGTGTGCGTTCGTTCTTTTTCTCACCATATTGCATGGCCATAGTGCGAACGGCGCCGCCGGCAGGCGGTTGACGTTCATCGCTTTGGAGATGCCCGGTGATCTTCGCCTCCCGGCTTCGCGGTGCTCTGGGACTTCTTGTGCTTTGTACCGCGCCGGCCGCGGCGCAAATGCCGCAAACGGTCCCGCCGGGATTGCCCAGCGCTGGCGCGGACGTCAGCCTCGCTTTCTTCAATCGGCGCCTATCGGCTTTCGGCCATTGGCTGTCCCATCCGGTTTGGGGCGATGTCTGGCAACCCAATGCGGCTCGCGATTTCCGGCCCTATTTCTACGGTTATTGGCAATACACCAGCGACTATGGGTGGTTCTGGGTGTCGAGCGAGCCCTATGGCGATATCGTCTATCACTATGGCCGCTGGGTCCATGACCCCAATTTCGGCTGGCTTTGGGTGCCGGGCTATGTCTGGGGTCCGAGCTGGGTTACGTGGCGCGAGAGTGACGATTATATCGGTTGGCTGCCGATGCCGCCGGGCTACCAGGATTTTGCCGTCGGCGATTTGGCGCCATCCTACGGGCCGCCCGACCTCTACGGCTACCGGACATTTTACGGCAGCAATTTTCTTCCTGATGATTTTGCCGGTCTCTGGATTTTCGTTCCCACGCGCGATTTCGCACGCAGCGACCGGCGAGGCTATGTGTTCGATAAGGATCGCGTGCGCGATCTTTATCGCCGCTCTGAAGACCGCACGCATTATCGGCACGATCGCGATTCTGACCGGATTGTCGATTCTTCCATCGACAAGGACGCGTTGGAGCGCACCACCCATCGTCATTTCGATGCACCATCGGCAAAGCAATTCTTGCGCACGGGCACACCTGTCATTTCTGTCATGGAAGGACAGGATATCGCCCGGCGCGATCGCAACCGCGCGCGCTCCGATGCGCGTGATGCAAACAGGCCGGGACAAAACCCCGTTGGAGGAATCGGCGGCCGGGCGGATGCGCGCATCGGGGTGCAGGAAATGCCGAAAACAGGCACGGAATCGCGTGGTTTTGAGCGGCGCTCCGGAACGCCTCCCGTGCTTGGGGGGAATGACGCGGGCGCGGGATCCGCAATGCCCATATTGCCACGCGGCGCGATGCCTTCGAAGGGAAATCCCGCCGCTGTGGGCGCCAGAGAAGGGCCGCGCTTGCCAAATCCTCCGTCCACGGAATTTTCTCGCGGCGGTCGCGCCTTGCCCGCCTCGCCCGCCTTGCCGCAAGTGACCGCTCCCCAACAGGCGCTATCGGGTCATGCCGGCCGCGCGTTCGGCGGTGGCGCCATTTCGTCCGTGCCACGGCCCAATGCGGTGCCGAACGCGGTGCCGCCTTCGCCGCCGGTCGCCGCGTTCCAATCTGCGCCGGTGAGAGCTGCTGCCGCACCGCAACAGACTGTGCCGCCTGCAGCCGTTGCGCCCGTTCGCCAAGCCGGACCGCGGGGCGGAACACGCAGCGGAAATGCGCCGAATGTTCCTTAACGCGGAAAGGCACGCATTTGTGAGAGCAACCCGCTTGGCGAGGCGCGCGCGGAAGGCTATGGCAAACGCCTGCGGTCTTTTCGTCGCAGAGCATCAGAACGATTGATTGCGTTGGGATTTTCGGTTACGTCCCGACGTTCCAGATGCGGGACTGCTGTCAGCAAACGAGTTTCGCATCTGTGAAGGGGGAATTCCGAAACCGTTTCGGAAGCGATGCAAAGGGTTGAGCATCGCCGGCACTTGGCCGATCCAATATTGGGGGGTAGGGTAGGCCCGCAAGGGTATGGACCATCGTGAAGAGGGTGTTAAAATACCTCCCGATGGGTTATGAGGAACAAACCCGCAGGTCACTTGCGGGGAGAGCCAAAGTTCATTTGGCCTTGGGTGGATCAGCTTTTTCGGGCACGTAGAGCAATGACATCACTGCAAGACCTTCGTCCCGTTCACGGGAAGCCGTTGAAGAAGAACCGGGCACTCGGGATTGTCGCTGCTGCGGCATTCACGAGCGGCGCAATCTTTGCGCTGTATCTCGGTTTGACCGGTCGTCTCACCACCCTCATCCAAGAGAACATCAAGGCGGTCGTGACGACGGAAGAAGTGAAGAACGACACGCCGCCACCGCCGCCGCCGCCGGATTTCAAACCGCCGCCGGTGAACGCGATTGCGCCGGACGTGACGATCAATCTGGCGCAAGCCCCGCCGCCGCCCGTGACGACAACTCTCGCGATTACGCCACCGCCGCCACCCGCGCCGCCGGCCCCGCCTGCGGCTGCACCGCCGCCTCCGCCTCCGCCGCCTCCGCCCCCATCGCCAGCGGTTGCGATCACCAGTCACCAAGTGACTGCCAATGATTATCCGCCGGTTTCGATCCGGTTGCAGGAGCAAGGCAAAGTCCAGATCAAATATACCGTCGGTGCCGACGGGAATGTGAGCGAGTGCGCGGTGACAGGGACAAGCGGTAAGCCGCGTCTCGACGATGCCGCCTGCACGATGGTAACGAAGCGTTGGAAATTTAAGCCTGCGACGCAGGACGGCAAGCCGGTGGCCACGTCAATACCCGCGGAAGTCATTTTCGCGCTTAAGTGAACGGTCGCCGAAACGATCTACCGGAATGCTGTTGCAAACGGTCTTCCGTGCAGAGTGAAGGTTTGTGCACTAGCGGACGCCTGGTCGTCCTTCTTGAGAACGGAGCATAGTAGAATGAACGCGAAGACCTTGACGATCGCTTCCGCCTTCGTCGCATTCATGATGGTCGCTGGCCCCGTCAGCGCTCAAACACCGCCCGCCGATGCCGGCGCGCCCGCAGCTACGGCGCCTGCTCCCGATGCGGCGGCTCCCGCCGCGCCGGCCGATGCCGCGCCTGGCACACCCGCCAACGTGACGGCGCAATCCGTCACCAATCCGTATGGTTTGGAAGCGCTGGTGAAAACCGGCGATTTCGTCTCGCACGGCGTGCTCATTCTGCTTCTGATCATGTCCTTCGGCACCTGGTACATCTTCGTCACCAAATTCGTCGAACAGGCGAAGCTGCTGGGCCAGGCCAAGACGACGGAACGGCAGTTCTGGACGGCCGCCAATCTTGAAGAGGGCATCGACAAGCTCGGCAAGAACAACGTGTTCCGCAACGTGGCGGAGCGTGGTCAGCAAGCGATGGCGCGCCAGGGTGGCATGCTTTCGCAGGCCGATTGGGTGCAGATGTCTCTCGCCCGCGCGGTTGAAGAAGAAAACGCCCGTCTCGGCGGCGGCATCTCGTTCCTCGCCTCGGTGGGCTCGACGGCTCCCTTCGTCGGTCTGTTCGGTACGGTGTGGGGCATTCTGAACGCGTTGACTGCGATTGGCGTCGCCGGTCAGGCCTCGATCGACAAGGTTGCGGGTCCGGTGGGTGAAGCACTGATCATGACCGCACTCGGCCTCGCAGTCGCCGTGCCGGCCGTGCTTTGCTACAACTTCCTGGTCCGCCGCAACAAGGTGCTGAGCGAGAAGTTCCGCTCCTTCGCGAACGATCTGCAGACCTATCTGCTGTCGTCCAAGCGCTGAACCGGAATTCTGGCGTAAATTGAAAGGACGTTCGTCATGTCGATGAGTGTTTCCAGCGGCGATGCCGACGGCGACGACGAAATCAACTCGACCATCAACACGACTCCTTTGGTCGATATCATGTTGGTGCTCCTGATCATCTTCTTGATCACCATTCCGGTGGTGATCAAGTCGGTGCCGATTACGTTGCCCGTGGCGACCAACATCGTCACGATCACCAAGCCGGAAAACATCACGCTCGCGGTGGACAAGGCCGGCAATTATTATTGGAACGATGCTCCCGTTACCAATGACGAGTTGCTCGAAAGGCTGAAGGAGGTTGCGGTGAAGGTGCCGCAGCCTGAAGTCCATATTCGCGGCGATAAGGAAACCCGCTTCGAAAATATCGGCCGGATTCTCGCCGATTTGCAGCGTTCGGCGATGTTGAAGGTCGGGTTTATCACCAATCCGGAACAGAAGATTTTCTGAGTTTAAGAGAAAGGTAGACGCCCATGTCGATGAGCGTTGGATCGCCTGGTGGCGAAAATGAAGTGATGGTGGATATGAACACGACGCCGTTGATCGACGTCATGCTCGTGCTCCTGGTCATGTTGATCATTACCATCCCGATCCAGACTCATGCTGTGAAGCTCGATCTGCCGCAAGCCACGGACAATCCGCCACCGCCGCAGCAGCAGCCCGTCGTGGTCGATCTTGAGATCGATTTTGACGGAACTGTGATCTGGAACGGAACCCCAGTGACCAGCCGGGCTCAGCTGGACAAGTATTTCCAGGATATCTCCGTTCAAGTGCCGCAGCCCGAAGTGCATCTGCGCCCGAACCGTCTGGCCAAATATGATTCCGTCGCACGCACGCTCGCTGATGCGCAGCGGCTTGGCGTGACTAAGATTGGATTTGTTGGTACCGATCAATATATCCAGTAGTAAGCCCGGGTTGTTGGGGGGCGTTTAGCGGCGATGCCAGCGTCTTGCTGGTCTCGTCCGGACGAAAGAGGAAACTCATGAATTCGAAGATGACGCGCACGCTTTACGCGGCGCTTTTTCTGGGTACTGCGGCCGTTGCGGTTGCCGGTTCCATCGTCTCAACGCCTGCTGATGCCGCCGCAGTTACAATCGAAAACAAGGCTCTGGCCGACGCATTTACCGCCGCGCAAAACAACTATAAGGCCGGCCGCGTCCAGGAAGCCTTGGCCAAGGCCAAAGAAGCCGATGCCATCAAAGAGGGCAAGCCGGCAGCCGTGAACGTGGCAATCCATGGCATGATCGTGAAATACGCGATTGATGCGAAGGATTATCAGACCGCGCTCGCCCAGCTCGATAAGAACATGGCGGCCAACGAGGGCAACAAGACCGAAAATCTAAAACTGGGTCTTGGCATCGCCATCTCCATGAAAAACACCGCCAAGGCCAAGGAATACTCGGATCAGCTTGGCAACAATCTCGACAACGAGACGCGGCTTTACATCGCGAGCCAGATGGCCAATGCCGGAGATCCCAAAGGGGCTCTTGCCTACGCGCAGCCGGCGCTTCAGGGCAACCCATCCGAGGCCGGGTTGAAGTTCCAGCAGGCGCTCTATTTCAAGATGAACGACCCGGTGGGCCGCCGTGCCGCGCTTGAACATCTCGCGCTCGACTATCCGAAACTGGAATATTGGCACGATCTGCTGCAATTGGCCCGCAACGAGAAGGGCCTGAACGATGAGCAGACGATGGACATCTATCGTCTGCGCTTGGCGCTCGGCGATCTGAAGACGGACGCCGATTACCAGGAAATGGCCCAGGAGGCGTTGGTCGCAGGCTATCCGGCCGAGGCCAAGGCCGTGCTGGACAAGGCCAGTGCCGCCAAGCTGCTGAACGGCGAACGTTCCGCGCGGCTGGTGAAGATGACCAATGACCGGGTGGCCGCGGACAGTTCCGTTCAGGCCGACCTGCAGAAAAAGGCCGCCAGCGATCCCAATGCCAGCGTGAAGCTCGGCCTGATCTATTGGAGCTTTGGCAAGAACAAGGAAGCCGAAGAGGCGATCCGGGCGGGAATGGCGGGCAAGCTTACCGATCCTGACGGGGCAAAAGTTGCGCTCGGCCATGCTCTTCTCTCCCAGGGCAAGAAAGCGGAGGCCGTGGCGGCCTTTGATTCCGTGCCCAAGAACAGCAAGGAAGCTCCCATCGCGCGGCTATGGTCGATCTATGCTCGTAAGGCCTAGCATCCGCCATTAGGTTGCCATAAAATTAGGGAATTCATCTTCGGCGGGGCCGGTGCGTTGCAGCGCCCGACCCCGTCATGCGTTGAAACCGGGCGGTTGGACGGCCGCGTATGTAGTCGCAGCGTCTGCCGAGTGAAGCAGAGAGGAAAGATCATGAACAAATTTATCCGGCGGGCCGCGATGGCCGCTCTTGTTTCGGCCGCGTCGGTGACCGCCGTGACCGCGCTGATGCCTGCCTATGCTGCCGCTCCGGCGAAGAAGCCCGATCCGAAGCTGACGGTGCGCGCCGCGGTCGGCAAGCCGCTGGCCGATGCCATGAAGCTGGTGGACATGAAAGATTTCGCCGGCGCGCTGGCCAAGGTCAAAGAAGCCGACGCGGTGAAAGAAAAAACTCCTTATGAAGAGTACATGGTCACCAAATATACCGGTTTCATTGCCATCAACCAGCCGATGCCGGACTATGAAGCAGCCACCGAAGCTTATAACCGTCAGGTCGCCTCGGGTGGCGCCCCCGATGCCGAAAAGCCCGGCATGTATGCGGTGGCCATGCGCCTCAATTATCAGAAAATGGATTATGCGAACGTCATCAAGGACGCCAAAGAACTGGAGGTGCTCCAGCCGCTTGATGACACGAGCTATCTTGTCCTGATCCAGGCCTATTACAACACCATGGATTTCCCGAACGCGGCGACCACGGCCAAAGCGGAAATCGCGAGCAAGGTCATGGCCGGCATGAAGCCGGGCGAAGACGTGCTCGGGCTGCTTCTGAACGCCCAGATCAAGAGCAAGGACGAAGCCGGCGCGCGTGAGACCTTGGATCAGCTCGCCTCGGTTTCCAAGAAGCCGGAAGTCTGGGACCAGGTCGTGGACTTTGCGCTCGGCACCAAGGGGATCACCGACCACCAGCTGCTGAACCTTTATCGGCTGTCCATGGTCGTCGGCACCATGAAGGACACCGATTATGCGGCGATGGCGACCATCGACCTGCAGAACGGATTGCCCGCGGAAGCCAAGTCCGTGCTGAGCAAAGGCAACAAGACCGGCGAATTGATGGATCAGGCCAATCAGATGCTCACGCGCGACCAGCAGGATCTGCCGGCGCTGGCGGCCGAAGCCGCCAAGCAGACCAATGGCGAAATCGACGTGAAGCTGGGCGAATCCTATTACACCTATGGCCGCAATGACGAAGCGATTGCCGCCCTTCAAAAGGGCATCCAAAAGGGTGGGTTGAAGGATCCGGCCGATGCGCAGACGACGCTGGGGCTTGTGCTGCTGGCGGCGGGTAAGCGTCCCGAAGCACTCGCGGCTTTCGACAAGGCCGCGGCCTTGGGCGGTTCGGGCGGTCAGGTGGCCCATGTCTGGGGTCTTTTGGGCCGGCGCGACGCGTAAGATTTTATTCCGGTTCGAATGAGGGCACGGCCTGCGCCGTGCCCTTTTCGTTTGGGCTCTCTCGCGCTGTCGCTGCGATTTGCGCTAAATGGCCCGATGGAGGGATTTCTCACCGCGGCAGAGCTGGAAGCGCTGGGCTTGTCCTTGCGCGTGGCCTCCGTTGCGGTGCTGACGGATTTGCCCTTTGCATTTGCGGCGGCGCTGCTGCTCGCGCGGCGCGACTTTCGCGGCAAGGCGCTGGTCGATGGCATCATCCATTTGCCGCTTGTGCTGCCGCCCGTTGCGCTCGGCTATCTTCTGCTGATTTCGTTCGGCACGCGCGCGCCGTTGGGCGCCTTTTTGCTCGATCATTTCGGCATTCGTTTCGTGTTCAGCTGGACGGGTGCCGCGCTTGCATCGGCTATCCTCACCTTTCCGTTCCAAGTGCGCGCCATCCGCCTTTCGCTGGAAGCGCAAACCGCCGGGCTGTCGGATGCCGCAATGAGTCTGGGCGCGGGCCCGTTCGACCGCCTGCTCAGCCTGCATATCCCGCTTGCCGCACCCGGCATCCTTGCGGGCGCGGTCACGGCCTTCGCCGCCTGCCTGGGAGAATTCGGCGCCATCATCACCTTCGTCTCCAATATCCCCGGCGAAACGCGCACCATTCCGCTCGCCATCTACACCGCGATTCAAACGCCCGGCGGAGAAGCCGCGGCGGCGCGGCTGGCCGCGCTTTCCATTGGGTTGGCGCTGGCGGGTCTGGTGCTTGCCGATTGGCTCGGCCGCCGCACACGGACGTTCATCGGCCAATGAGCGCCGACATCGAGCTTCGCCACCGCCAGGGAGATTTCACGCTCGATGCCGCCTTTGCCTTTGGAGATGCAGCGGGCGTAACCGCGCTGTTCGGCCCCTCGGGTGCGGGGAAATCCACCGTCATTCACGCCCTGGCGGGCCTCTTGCGGCCCCAGCAAGGACGCATCCTGGTGCAAGGCGAGACCCTGCTCGACACGGCGCGCGGGCTCTTCGTGCCGGCCTCGGCACGACGCATCGGCGTGGTGTTCCAGGACACGCGGCTTTTTCCGCATCTCACCGTGCGTAGCAATCTGCTCTATGGCTGGCGCCGCTCGCCCGCACGCGCCGGGGCGCAAACCATCGATGCAATTATCGCGTTGCTCGGTCTCGAATCCCTGCTGCCGCGCAGGCCGCGCCATCTCTCGGGTGGCGAGCGCTCGCGCGTGGCTCTTGCCCGCGCTCTGCTGATGAACCCGCGCGCGCTGCTTCTGGACGAACCGCTGGCGGCGCTGGATGCGCCCCGCAAGGCCGAGATTCTCCCCTATCTCGAACGCCTGGTCCGCGAGACGAAAATCCCGATGCTGTATGTCAGCCATGCGCTCGACGAAGTGGCGCGGCTGGCCGACCGGATGGTGGTGCTGGATGCGGGGCGCGTCGTCGCGGAAGGCTCGCTGTTCGACGTCACCGCGCGGCTCGATCTTTTCACCGGGGCGCACCGGCTTCCCGGCGCCGTGCTGGAGGCCGTCATTGCCGGACACGATACCGCCCATGACCTGACCGAACTTGCCTTTGACGGCGAAATCCTGGTCGTCCCGGCCATCGGCCGAAAGCCCGGCGACAAGGTCCGTATACGCATCGATGCCGACGATGTGATGCTGGCGCTGGCCCGGCCCGAAGGCGTCAGCGCCAACAATGTCCTGGCCGCGACCATTGCCGCCATTCGCGATGATGGCGCCAACGCCGATGTCCAGCTCCGGCTGAAAGAGGGCCAGCTTGTTGCCCGCATCACTCGCCGTTCGGTCGAAAGGCTGGCGCTGAAGCCGGGCATGAATGTGTTCGCCCTCATTAAATCCGTGACCGTGGGCGGCCGCGAGCAGGGCTAAGATGCCCCAATTGTGCTAGTTTGGCGCAAAAGCATCGCCAGGGAGAAACCCGCCATGACGCCGATCCTTCGTTCCGCACTCGCCTATGCCGGTTTTTGCGTCTTTCTGGCGTTGGGCGCGGCCGCCGTTCCCGCGCAAGCGCAAGGCGTTTGGACGTCTGCGGGCGAGACCACGACGCAGCGCACCGAAGTCGGCACGGCCGAAACCGGCGGCAAGATCTACATCATGGGCGGCGAAGCGATGGGACGGCAGGATTCGCCGCTGGCCCAGGAATTCGATCCCGCGGCGGGGCGTTGGCGCGACCTTTCCCCGATGCCCAAAGGCGCCTCCCATGTCGGCGTGGCCGCGATGGGTGGAAAGATCTACGTCGCGGGCGGCTTTACCGCGAATGTGCACAAGAACCCGCTGGATCAATTCGCCGAATACGATATCGCCAAGAACAGCTGGACGCCGCTTGCGCCCTTGCCCGCGCCGCTCGGTTCGGTCGGTCTCGCCGCAATCGGCGGCAAGCTGCACGTGATCGGCGGGCGCGGACCGGACGGCAAGACCGTGAACACGCATTCGGTGTTCGATCCGGCCACCGGCAAATGGAGCATGGCCGCACCGCTTCCGGTGGCGCGCGACCATCTGGGCATCGTTGCGGTCGCGGGCAAGATCTACATTGTGGGCGGCCGCACCAACGCGACGGTGGACAATGTCGGCCTCGCCGATGCCTATGATCCGTCCACGGACAAATGGCAGAGCCTGGCGCCCATGCCGACGCCGCGCAGCAGCGGCGCCATTGCCTTTTACAAGGGCTTGATCGTCTATCATGGCGGCGAGTGCAAGGATGCCGCCAAACGCATCACCTTCGATGAATTCGAAGGCTACGATCCCAAGACGAATGGCTGGAAATCGCTGCCCAAGGCGCCCACCGGCTTGCATGCGCAAGGCGGCGCGGTGGCGGCAGGCAATTTTTATCTCATCGGCGGCTCGGCGGGCTGCGGCGGCGACAATCCTTCCAACGCGGTCTATGCGTTCAAGCTGCCCTGAGACCATTCACGCCTTCAATTGCGGGATCAGGCGCTCGGCGTTCTCGTACAGAATCGCGTTCATCTGCGCCTGCGTCAGTCCGCAGGATTTCAGATCGGCGAGATTGTCGGCATCCGACACGTAAGGATGATCGCTGCCGAACATGATCTGGCTGAGGGGTGCGAATTTCAGCAGCGCCGCCATGGTCGGCGGTGAGCTCGCATTGGCGGTCTCGTAATAGAGCTTCTTGAATTCGGCATTGATGCCTTCGGGCGCCACTTTCGACATGTCGGTGGCCTGCAGCAGCCGGTTGAAGCGGCCAGCGAACATCGGGATCGCGCCGCCCGAATGCGAAAACACGAACTTCACGTCGGGATAGCGCCGGTATGCGCCCGTCAAAAGAAAGCCCATTACCGTACGTGCGGTGTCATAGGGAATTTCGACCAGATTGGCTTCCTGCGGCAGATTTGGGAACAGCCGCGTGCAGCACGCCGCCGCCAGCGGATGGAAATAGGCGATTGCCTTGCGCCGGTTCAGTTCCTCGAACACCGGGGCGAAGGCTGCGTCGCTGGCATATTTGTCGCCGTAGGAGGTGGCAAATCCCGCGCCCACGACCTTCAGCGTGTCGAAGCCATGGGCGATTTCCTTCAGCGTGGCGTCGACATCGGGCAGCGGCAGATAGACCAGCTGCGCATAGCGCGTGGGATGATCGCGCACCAGCTCGGCGCCATATTCGTTCACGCGATGCACCATGTCGACGCGACTCGCCGGATCGGTGCGTTCCGCAAAGCCGGTCGATGGCGAGATGATCGCCTTGGCGATGCCGCTCTTGTCCATGTCCTCCAGCGAATAGGACAGCTCCCAATTCAGCCCGCCGGCATCGGCGCCCACGCGGTTCCCGCCGGCCGCGCTGATCAGGAAGGGTGGATTGAAATGGTGGTGGAAATCGATCGCGCGCGCAGCTGGCGCAGCGGCAAGCGCCGGCAGGTTCGGGAACGCGGCAGCGGCGCCCAGAAGACCGAGCGACGCCACGATTTCGCGCCGCGATGGGGCGGGGGCCGTGCCTGGCTCGGCGCCCACTGTGAAGTCGCTATGGCGCGTCATGTTTTTCCCTCGCTGCGGCTTGCGTGCGCATGTCCAACCATAGCATACGCTTGCTTTTCCACCCTCCCCCTGCGGGAGGGTCGAAGGCGCGAAGCGGCTTCGGGAAGGAACGATGCCAGCGCAAATCCCCTCCCCGGGATTTCTCGCCGCTGCTCGAATCCCCGCCTTCCCTCAAGGGGAGGGCGGACGAGCGAACGCTGCGTTGCGGCGGGCGAGGCTTTCCGCCGGCCACAGAGTCTTGGAATCGTAATAGGCTTCGAAGCGGGGCACGCCTTCGGGGATCGCCACCCAGGGCTGTTTCGAGCGCGTGTAGATGTGCACGTCGGGGGCAAGGGCGGAAGGTTCGTCCAGCGTGCCGACGCGCACAAAGCGGATCGCCTCGCGCCCGCCATAGGTGCTCCACAGCGCGGTGCCGCAATCCTCGCAGCGATGGACGATGTGCGGGCGGCCGCTGGGTGTGGGCTGCGGATAGCTGCGTGTTGCACCGCAGAGCAGCTCGACGCGGTCTGCTTCGATCAGCGCATTCAGCACGAAGGCGCTTCCGGTCTGGCGCTGGCAGTCGCGGCAATGACAGCAATGGACGAACATCGGCGGCGATAGGAGCCGATATTTCACCGCGCCACAGGAACAGGAACCGGAGAGATGCTCTGTCATGCTTAAGATCAAATTCGCGTAGCTGCCAAACGACATTCATTCTAACGCAACCGCGTAGATTTCGAAGTAGCGCACGGAGCGGCGCTGCCGCGCCGTCCGTGATGACGGCAATACGCAATTTTCCCTAGCTTGACAGCGGGCGCATCGGTGCCCTCTTAGAGGTCGTGAAAACGCCGCTTCGAGGGGATGGCTGTTGGACTGGATCATTCCGGTTTCGTGGAGCGAGAACGCTTCGGACGCGCTCTCCCCCGCAAGCGCGAATGCGGCCTATGCGGCGCTGCGCGAACAGGGCGTCGTCATTTTGCGCGGCATCTTCTCGCCCGGCGAAGGCGAGGCGCTGCATCGCGAATATCTCGCCCAATATGGCGATTGGAGCCTCGCCCAAATGAGCGAGCAATCGGCCAAGCCGCCGCCGAACCATTTCATCGAAGTGGGCGAAGCGCGCTACGACATCACCGTGAAGATGAAGGGCGCCTTCGCCTCGCCGCGGCTCCTGGCCAACATCATGCTGCGCCGTTTCCTGACGCCACTGCTCGGCGAATTCATGCGGTTGAACAGTTTCACCGTGGTTGCCTCGCATCCAAGCTCGCAGTTGCAGCATCCCCATCGCGACCACGGCCATCTCTATGCCGATGTGCCCACCGATCCGCCTTTGCCGCCGCATGCCATCAATGTGGCGGTGCCGCTGATCGATGTGGACGTCGAAACCGGCCCGACCGGGTTCTGGCTCGGCTCGCACAAATGGCCCGAATCCTACATTCCGCCGGAAGAGGCCATGATCACGGTCCCGTTCCAGCGCGGCGACTGCATCCTGGTGGATTACCGCACGCTGCACACCGGCCTACCCAACCGCAGCGCCAAGGTGCGGCCGATCATCTACATGACCTATGCCCGGACCTGGTTTTTCGACGAATGCAACCATCTGGGCCGCAGTCCGCTGAACATGCCGCTGGAAACCTATGAAAAGCTGCCCGAAGCGGTGCGGCCGCTGCTGTACCGGGTGTTCCTGCAATCGGTGCGCGCACAACAGCTGACGCAAGCCTAGCCTTTAGCCCGCTATTGGCCGGTTTCGCCGGGATAGGGTACGTTTCCGGAAAATACAGGGGACGAAACCATGCGCGGTCCGCACGATGTCGGCGGTCTTTCCGCGGGGCCGGTCGATTCGGCGCCGCACGATCCCAGCCATTGGGAAAAAGAAATCGACGCCATGAATCAATTGCTGGCGCAGAAGGGCTATCGCCGCACGGACGAAAACCGCCGCGCGATCGAGAATCTGGGCCACGATGTCTACAACACGCTCAGCTATTACGAGCGCTGGTCGGGGGCGCTGGCGCGCGTGCTGATCGACAAGGGCGTGCTGACGCAGGACGAGGTGGACGCCAAGGTGGCGGCCGTCCGCGCCCGGCTGGCCCAGGATCCGGCGTGACATGGCGGCGGAGCTCTCACCGGGAATGCGCGTGCGCGTGCGGGCGGATTTTCCGTTCGGTCATGTGCGCACGCCGGTCTATCTACGCGGCCGCGAAGGCGTGGTGATGCGCAAATTGGGTGTGTTCCTCAATCCTGAAACGCTGGCCATCGGGCGCGACGGCGTGCCCAAGAAGGCGCTCTACGAAGTGCGCTTCAAGCAGACGGATTTGTGGCCCGATTATGCCGGGGCGTCGTCGGACACGCTGGACGCGGACATTTACGAACATTGGCTGGAGCAGGTTTGACCATGCTGGATCATCACGACCACCCGCATGCGGCGGTCGAAGAGGACGAGAACGCCCATTCCTATTACCAAATCCTTGGTCAGGCGGTGAAAGAGCTCTTGATCGAGAAGGGCATTCTGACGGCGGATGAGATTCGCGGCATGATCGAATTCCGCGATTCCATCACGCCGGCTATGGGTGCGGGTATCGTGGCGCGCGCCTGGACCGATGCCGCGTTCAAGCAGCGCCTGCTGGCCGATGGGTCCGAAGCCATCCGCGAATTCGGTCTGGACATGGGCGGCGTGCGGCTGGCCGTGGTGGAGAACACGCCCCAAATCCACAATGTCATCGTCTGCACCTTGTGCTCGTGCTACCCGCGCGGTGTGCTCGGCCTGCCGCCGGCCTGGTACAAGAACCGCGATTATCGCGCCCGCGTTGTGCGCGAGCCGCGCCGCGTGCTGGGGGAGTTCGGCTTGGTTCTTCCCGGCAATGTGGAAGTGCGGGTGCACGATTCCACCGCCGATATGCGTTATCTGGTGCTGCCGATGCAGCCCGCCGGCACGGAAGGCAAAAGCGAAGCGGAGCTTGCCGCGCTTGTCAGCCGTGACTGCATGATCGGCGTCGCCGTGCCGCGGGCGCGCTGATGCTGAGCGCCGCCGAACGCCGCTCCAAAATGCGTGCGGTCGTTCGCGTGTCCTCGTGCAATTTCATCGAGGCCTATGATTTCATCGTCTATGGCTATTACGCCAATTATATCGCGAAGACGTTTTTCCCGTCCGGCAGCGAATTCGGCTCGCTGATGCTGTCGCTGATGACGTTCGGCGCGGGCTATCTGATGCGGCCCTTGGGCGCGATTCTGCTGGGCGCCTATATGGACCGCAAAGGGCGCAAAAAAGGGCTGATCCTCACGCTCGGGCTGATGGCCGCGGGCACGCTTTCCATCGCGGTGACGCCGGGCTATGCGCAGATCGGATTGCTCGCGCCCTTGCTGATCGTGGCGGGGCGCTTGTTGCAGGGTCTTTCCGCCGGTGCGGAATTCGGCGGGGTGGCAATCTATCTCGCCGAAATCGCCACGCCCGGCCGGCGCGGATTTTATTGTTCGTGGCAGGCGGTCAGCCAGCAGGTGGCGGTGGTGTTCTCGGCCGCGTTCGGTTTTGCGCTCACCATGATCGTGCCGCCGGAGCAAATGACGCTCTGGGGTTGGCGCATTCCGCTGCTCGCAGGCATCGTCGCCATTCCGCTGATCCTGTGGCTGCGGCGCTCGCTGGAAGAGACCGAAGCCTTCAAGCACAGCCGCCATGTCCGCAGCATGGGCGAGGTGCTGCGCATTCTGGGCGCCAATTGGAAGCTGGTGGCCAATGGCATCGCGTTGACCGTGATGACGACGACGAGCTTTTATCTCATCACCGCCTACACGCCGACCTATGCGCGCGCCGCTCTGCACATGGCGCCGAATATCGTGTTCCTGGTGACGCTGCTGGTGGGGCTGTCCAACCTCGCCTGGCTGCCGGTGGGCGGCATTTTGACGGACCGCTATGGCGCGCGCCCCCTGATGCTGCTGGTGACGGGTGCCGCTCTCGTCACCGCCTATCCGGCGATGGTCTGGCTGGTGGCCGATCCCGGATTTGTGAAGCTGCTGGCGGTGCTGCTGCTCTATTCGCTCTATTTCGGGCTTTACAACGGCGCGCTGATTCCGCTTCTGGCCGAGATGATGCCTCACGAAGTGCGCACCGCCGCCTTTTCGCTCGCCTTCGTTACGGCCACCGCCGTGTTCGGCGGCTTCACCCCGGCCATCTGCACCTATCTGATCGAAGTCACCGGCAACCGCGCCGCGCCTGCATTGTGGCTCTCCCTCGCGGCCATCATCAGTCTCGCCGCGGCGTTCATCCTGCCGGCCGTGCAAATGTCGAAACCGGCGCCGCTGCGCACCGCATTCGTGAAATAGACCGGGAGGATTCATGCTCAGCCCCGCCCAACGCCAGGACAAGATCAAAGCGGTGCTCCGCGTGTCGGCGGGCAATTTCCTCGAAATGTATGATTTCATCATCTATGGCTATTACGCGCGCTATATCGCGGACACATTCTTTCCCGGCCAGAACGAATTCCTGCGGCTGATGCTGTCGCTGATGACGTTCGGCGCTGGCTTTCTGATGCGTCCCTTCGGCGCTGTCGTGCTGGGCGCCTACATGGATCGCGTCGGCCGGCGCAAAGGACTGCTGCTGGCGCTGGCTTTGATGGGCGCGGGCACGCTCTCCATCGCGGTGACGCCGGGCTATGCACAGATCGGCGTGATAGCGCCTTTGCTCATCATCGCCGGGCGCTTGCTGCAAGGGTTCTCCGCCGGCGTGCAGATCGGCGGCTGTTCGGTGTATCTCGCGGAAATCGCCACCCCGGGCAATCGCGGCTTTTATTGCTCCTGGCAATCGGGAAGCCAGCAGGTGGCGGTGATGTTGTCCGCAGCACTCGGCGTGGCGCTGACCTATGTGCTGCCGCCGGAGACGATGTCGGTGTGGGGATGGCGCGTGCCGATCCTGATCGGCTGTTTGATCGTGCCGCTGGTGTTCTGGCTGCGCCATTCGCTGGAGGAGACGGAGGAGTTCGCCAAATCCTGCCCAGTGCAATCGAGCGGCGCGGTGATGAAATTGCTGTCGCGCAATTGGCAGATCGTCGTGGTGGGCGCGATGCTGTCGATTCTGACCACGACGACGTTCTATCTCATCACCGTCTACACGCCGACCTTCGGCAGCCAGGTGCTGCATCTGGATCCCGTGGGCAATATGCTGGTGACGCTCTGTGTCGGGCTGTCCAATTTCATCTGGCTGCCGATTGGCGGCGCGCTGTCCGACCGCATCGGGGGCCGGCCACTTCTGTTCGCGGTTCCAATGGCCGCACTCCTCACCGCATACCCTGCGATGTCGTGGCTGGTGGCGGACCCGAGCTTCGGCAAATTGCTGATGGTGGAATTGTGGTTCTCGGTGATCTTCGGCCTCTACAATGGCGCGATGATTCCAATGCTGGCGGAAATCGTGCCGGCCGAGGTGCGCGCGGCGGCGTTCGCGCTGGCCTATAGCCTGGCCACCGCGATTTTCGGCGGCTTCACGCCGGCGGTCTC
>DATARE010000222.1:0-8910 GCA_036264295.1 Micropepsaceae bacterium
GGCGGGGCGCTATTCCATCACCGGTTGGCTGCGGGCGCGATAATCGCACTCCAACGAAACGGCGGTAAGGGGCTTCCGTGGCTTTTTAGGCACGCGGAAGCCCCTCCGCTGCTACCAGACCTTCGTGATGACGAAGGTGAAGACGCGGCCGTCAATACCGAGCGACGTGCCTTGTGTGGTGGAATAATAGGCATGTGCCTGGGCGCCGCCGGGCGGATTGATTTGATAGGCGTATGGCGCCTGCTTATCCAGAATGTTGGAGATGTTGAACTGGAAGCCGAGATTCTTCAGATAATCATTGGCCGGCGTGTCACCCGTTTTGTACCCGATCGAAAGATCGAACGTGTACAGGCCGGGAACCAGGTTGGTCAGCGTCGAATATTGCGTTGTGTATTTCGCGAATTGCGCCAGGCCGCTCGCATTGCAAGCCGCATTTCCCATCTGGAAGCAAGCCGGGGGAAGCTGCAGCGTGTCCGAATTGAAATGCGGGATGAAATTCATAAAGCCGGTGACGCTCCACCCCTCATCGTCTGCCCAACCCAGCCGCGCGCGGTATTTCAAACGTCCCCCCGTATCGAGAGCGGTGGAGGTGGGTGACAGCGGCGTGTTGTAGAGGCTGATGACGGCCTGACCGTCGCCGCCCTGGCTCTTGTTGTCGATCACATAAGTGCCGACGACGCCGGTGTTCCAGGCGCCCCAATCGCCAAGATCGATATCGTAGCTCGCGCTGAAGTCCACACCGTTGACCGCTTGCCAGCCGACATTGCGGTTTCCGGTATCGGCGATGAACATGATGCTCGTCGCGAGCGATTGCTGCAGGGTCGATTTGGGACCGCTGAGCAGCGTTTGAACATCCTGCGCAAAATTCGGATCGTTGGCAGCGGTGAGGAACGCCTTGGTCCAATTGGGATCGTCCAACTGGCCGCTTTGCAGGCCCGCAACGCCGAAATAATTGTTCAGCACATTGCGCATGTGGATGTACCAATAGGTCGTCTGGATATCGAGCCCCTTCAGGAACCAGTAGGTCGGCGCGTATTCAAATCCGGCGCTCACATTCTGGGCCGTTTCCGGCATCAGTTTGAAATTCGCCGGACGCGCCGCGAGATTGAAGCCCGAGGAAAGCCCGGGCAGGAATTGCAGCGCGGCGGAGCAGTTCGGATCGATTAAAGCGGCGATCGATCCGGGCGTCGCGGGATGACCCACGGCGTTTGACGGGCAGGTCTGAATCGTATTGTTGCCCTGGCCCTGCACCTGATTGACTGTGCCCGGGCCGCTGGGCGCGGCTTCCTGGAACGAAGGTGCACGGAATGCCGTGCCCCAGGTTCCTTTCAGCGTCAAACCGTAGCCGAGGCCCCAATCGAATGCGACCTTCGGATTGGTCGTCGATCCAGCGTCGCTATAGCGGTCGTAGCGGATTGAGGCTTCGATATCCAAGCGTTCGACCAGCGGCAAGGTGAAATCATTGCCGAAGATCGGAATGTTCAACTGGGCAAAACCGGAATAAATATTCCGCCGCCCAGCAGTGGAGCTGTCGCTGGCGATAAGGGCGTTGTTGCCGTTCGACGCCTGCGTCGCGGAATAAAACGAAAAATGCTCGTAGACAGCACCGACGGCGCCCTTGATCGAGCCGCCCGGCAGATCGTAGATCGGACCGTCCGCCTTGGCGCCGAATTCGTCGATGATTTCGTTTTCGTTGTTGTAGCTGTAGCCGGTGATGTAGGCGAGTGTCGCCGGATCGTTGCATTGGAACGCGGTGGGATCGCAGAAAAGATTGAGATACGGAATGTTCGCCGGCTTGGTGAAGGACGGAATCACGAAAGGCGTGGCGGAGTTTGCTGGGACCTGCGCAATGGTCTGGCCGAGAGCGGCCTTCACCATATTCAGATTGACCGTGCCGGTGGTGTTGTCCATTTCATGGACTTTGGTCTGGCCACCATACAGCTTGGCCAACCAGCCTGCGGGCAAATCGATATTGAAACCGACATCGTAGCGGCTGGCGATTTCGCTCGACGTGACGCGGTCGGGCGATGGCAGGTCCAGATTCAAATCATACGCCATCGTCAAGGCGCCACCGCCGGGATAGCCGGCCGGGTAATATGGGTTGTTGGTGGGGACCGTGACGCTGACCGAATTGCCCGATGCCTGCCCGTGCATCAGCGCTTGGCGGTTGGAGATCCAGCCATCGGCGAACAATGAAATATCGTTTGCGATCTTCTGATCGAATGTCGCGGTGAAGGCCGTGCGCTGCTGATCGGGTTCGGTCAAGCCGTCCTCCCACAGATTCCTTTGATTGGCGACGCCGGGATTGGCGGCGATCTTCGCCCATGTCAGACCGACGCCGTTCTGGCCTTTGGGAATCGAAAAACAGTTGATGCAGGTCTGGCCCAGATTGGCGGGGAACCCGGCCGGCGCTCCGGCCGGCGCGGCGGGGGCACCGATGCTGATGATGCCGGGATCGGAGTTGATGATGTTGCGGCGGTCGTCGAGCCCCTGGTACGAGAAGAAATCCTGCGTGAAATAGGGCCGCACCGCGCCTTCGGTGTGATCCTGCTGATACCATTCATAGCTCAGCGTGATGTCGCCGCCGTCCCAGGTACGCCCATACAATTGGGTTGCGGTCTTCAGTGCGTGACCGCCGACACCGGGCGAAACGCTGTATTGCAACTGGGTGATGGCGCCGTCATAGCCGCGCTTCAGGATGACGTTGATCACGCCCACGATCGCATCCGATCCATAGGTCGCCGAGGCGCCGTCGGTCAGCAGATCGATATGGTCCACGGCCAATTGCGGAATGATCGATGGATCGGTTTGGCAGCCGCCCTTTCCCTGGTTGGGAAAGCGGATGCCGTCCACCAGCAAGAGCTGACGCGAATTGCGCATGCTGAGATTGCGCAGATTGACGTTCTGCGCGCGCGCGATGTAGCCGCCGCCGGCGATCACGTCGTTTTGCGGAATCTGGTAGACGGCGGGAACATTCTTGAAGAGATCGGCAATGGTGAGGGCGCCGGTGGTCTTGAAATCCATCTCGCCAAGAGTGGTGACCGGCACGCCGACCGCAGCAGCCCCGTGAATGAGGGAGCCCGTTACAAGCACCTGCTCGGGGGCGGCGGGCGCGGCCTGCGCCACTTGCGTGGAAGCGGCCTGTGCGACCTGGACGGGAGCGTTCGCCGCCGGCGTGGTCCCGGCTTGCGCCGTTTGCACCGGCGCGGTTGTTGCTTGTGCTACGATGGCGCTCCCGGTTTTCGCGGGCGCGCTTTGAATGGTTTGGGCCGGAACGGCGGCCGGTTGTGCTTGCGCGGCAACGGAGCTGAGCATCGTCAAAAAGGATGCTGAACCCAACAACATCGCGTATTTCCGCGCACCCTGAGCGCGCACGGCATGAAAATTCATCGCAATAAATCCCCCACTTGCTTAATGGGAGGCCGACAGCATGGCCTCCAATCCTTGATCCTCCTCAGCTCACACCCACCCGACACGCGTTTTCCGGCCCTGCTCTCTGTTCGGTGCGACAACCCATGCGTATCCGCTCGCAGCTTTACGCCGACGGCGCCGCGCTTTTCGCCCGTGTTTCATTCGCTCGTGTGCGCCGCAAAGCGCTTAGGGGAAGGTGAGCAGACGGTTCTGGCTCGAAGACATGTCCGTGACCGGCTATCGCTTTCTTCCCGCGTCTTGCGGCAAGTGGTGAAAGTCTATGCGTCGGTCGCCGAAACGGCCTATGGGGCAATTGACGTATACGGCTTGTGGATAGGGCGCACCGCGTCGGCGCGCCCCGCTTCCTGCATCACGATTGGTTAAAGCGTGAAACGGCGATCCGAATTCGTCACGCCGGTTTGCACAAGATGGCTGCGACGGTGACATTGTCCGGCGCGCCGCGCGCGAGCGTGAACTTCAGCAAAACGCCGGTGATATCCGGGAACGGCGTGACATCCAGGCATTCGCCGATCTCTTCGTCCGAGGCGACTGAGGTCAATCCGTCGCTGCACAAAAGAAAAATATCGCCGGCCTCAAGCCGATCGGCGATGACGTCCAGCGTGAGTTCGGGCGCAGTGCCCACCGCGCGTGTGATGATGTTGCGGCGGGGATGAAGGCGCGCCTCCTCCTCGCCAATCAAACCGGCAGCGACCAGCTCCTGGACCTCGGAATGGTCCGTGGTGATTCGATACAGCTCGCCGCCACGGCGGAGATAGACGCGGCTGTCCCCGGCCCAGAACACGGCAAAGCGGTCGCCGCAGCAATGCAGCACGACAACCGTACTGCCCATCATCGCGCCGGCTTTTTGCGATTCCTCGAAAATCCGCGCATTGATCGCATGAACGGCATTGCCGATCAGCGCGAGGTCACGGTCGAAATCCCCGGTGAGAGCCAGATTTTGCAGGCCGTCCCGGATTTGACCCGAAGCCCAATCGCCGGCGCGATGGCCGCCCATGCCATCGGCAACCACCCACAGGCATTCCGAATCGCGCAGCAGCAGCGAATCCTCGTTCGCCCGCCGCTTCAGCCCGACATCGGTGATTCCCGCCGCTTCGAATTGGAATCCGGTCATGATGGGGCCACTGTTTCGCCAGTGGCCGCGGCAGAAAGGGGTTCCACCTGCCATTTCCAGCGCTGCCAATCGCCATCCAGCAGCACGGTGCATTGCTCCGACCGCGGCAGCGCGGGCGCACGAAAGGACATCGGCGCAAGCGACTGCGAGCCCAGCGTCCACCACAATGCGCCGCCATGCTGCGGAGTTTCGGGCGTCGCTGCGGGCACTCCCAAAGCCTCCACCCGTTGCGCCAGTGTTTGCGGATCGAACGCATCGTCCAATGTTTCCAGCGACAATTCTTCGGCGCGCACGAACCAGGGATCATCCATTCCGGATTCCGGAACGGATGGGCTGAGCGCCGCAACGGTAAAAGGAAAGTAGCGGCCTACCCGGTCAACGCTCGGCATCAGAACGCCCGCGACCGCGCTCGAAACGAGATGGGTCGGTTCGAAGATAAAGCGCCATATCGGACCGTGGAGGTAGGTCTCAAGCCATTGCTCGCCCAGAGCCGCCCGGCTGGTGGACAAAAATTCCCGCAGGAATTCGTCCCACGCATCGATGAAGCTGTGGGGCAGATTGCTGCTGACGAAATCGCCGCGCTGCGGAATTTTACCGAAACATCCGGGGCTGGCGGTCACAGCTGCGGGGCGCACTGGAATTGCGCGAGGTTACGCGCATGGAAAGGATTGCGCACGCTCGATGCGCGCAAACGGAAGCTCGCGGTGGCGCCATTGGCATCGAAGCCGATGGTCATCTGATCGGGCAGAGTCGCATCCATTTTCGCGCGGTCGAGCAAACGGAAGAACGCCCACGGGCCAGCGGTTTCGATCACCGCCGGCTGGCCATTGGCGCGTGTCAATGTCAGACGCGCTTTGTCCGAGCTGTTGGGTGCGGGCCATTGCATCTTCTGCGACGGGGTCTGGCCGCGCATGAAATTCAGGACCTGTCCTTCGACGTCGAGCGAGCCTTGCGTCACGTCGCTGCTGGCCTCGATCGGCGAAAGCGTGAATTCCGCCATGATGGCCGCGCCATTGGCGCCAAAGAAATCCTCACGGATTTTCTGCGCCAGCTCGAACTCGGCCAGGCCTGCGCGCGACAATCCAAGATCGGCGCCGTTGGCTTTCTGATTTTTCCACGGCGTGCCGGAGGTGTCGACATAGGGCTTGAGGTTGGTCTGGAAGAAACTGTCCAACAACCCGCCCGGCCGCATCAGCTGCTGAAAATCGCTCAGGCCCACATCGATGGTGCTGGCGCGCGCGAACGGATAGCGGCCGTCAATGGCTTGCTTGCAGAAAGCCAAAACGGTCGAGGCATAGATATCCTGAATGGATTTGCGGCTTGCTCACGCGGCGATGTCTGTCGATTTTCCTGTCGCCGTGGCGAGAATGCCGCCCAAGGGCGGCGGCAAACGCGACGCCTGTTGGCCAAGCCGCGCCAAGGTGCCGCCACCGGGCGCAGCGCCCGGAGCACCGGGAGCGCCCGGCGCACCGCCGATTTCGGTCGAGGCTTGCGCCAATTGCTTCATCACATCGTCGAGCTGCGATTGTCCGGCCGCGGCATTGGCGACGAAATCGTGCAAAGGCTGGAAATGGCTGTCGATGGCATTGGCCGCCGTTTTGGGCGCGGTATCGCCCGCCGGCGCGAGGCTGCCCAGCACGCCGGCCGCCGATCCGGCCGCGGCATTGGCTGCGGCTTTCGCTCCGGCAAGCGCGGCGGCCGCCGGATTGTTGCCCCCGGTTGCGCGGTTCATGGTGGTTTCCTGCGCCGCGGCGACAAGGAAAAGCTTCAGCGGCGAACTCGGCTGCGACAGACGGCCCAGCACATCGGCGGCGTCCTGCGCGTTGCGGAACGGAATGATCGTCACGTCGGACAGAACCTGGTCCCACGCCGAAATGAAATCGGCCGCATAGGCGGCGGCAATCTGTTCGCGCAGGGCATTCATGTCTTGACCGGCGGGCTGGCCGGCCTGTGCGCCCAATATCCAACTCGCATCGGTGACCTGTTTGATCGCCGCGGGCATTTGGGGCAGCAGCACCTTGTTGAAGCCATCATAGGTGAAGAAGCCTGGCACGCCTTGCGATAATGGCTTGCCCGAGGCGCGCGTCAGCACCTGATTGGTCGCCGCGCCGATATGATCGGCGATGCGCCATTCGGGCAGCGCCTTGGCCGCGGCACTTTCCTTGATGGCGCTATAGGCGCGTGCCGGGAAGGGAATGTTCGCCACCACGGCGCGCGCGCGCATCAGCAACCCGGCGTCGAGCGCAATCGGCGTGACCGGCTCTTCGACCAGCGCATCGACATGAGCCTGCAAGCGCTTGGTGCTGTCCGCCGGTTGCAGATTGGGGTAGGCGCGCGGTCCCCACAAACTCGAAACCGCCGTGTTGACGAGGGTCTCATCGAGCGGCCCCTGCCCGCCCAATTCGAGATAGAGCGGCAGGAACACGTTCACATATTCGGGCTTGTCGATGTTGTTCTTCAGCTGCGTCTCAATGCCCACGAGCAGACGCGGCAGCAACATGCCGTTCAGCGCGCGGCGATAGGCGCGCACCGCCTGGCTTTCGAGCTTGGGGGAGGTGTTAAGTCCGAACCGCCGCAGCAAAGGCGCGCCGGCTTGCGCGCTGTCGTAACCCGCGGGCAGGCCGCGCAACTGATCCAGCACCGGCATAACGGTGGCGATATTGTCATCGGCCACGGTCGGCTGCACCAACGGCGTCGCCGCCGTGACATAGGCGTCTTTCGCTTTCTGCTCATCGGCAATCAGCGCCGAATTGCCGAGATAGCTCACCACCCAGGCGCCGATTAGGAAGAACGCCACCACCGCGACGGCGGCGAGCGCGGCATGTCGCATCAAACGTTCGCGCCGCTCCGCGCGCGGGTCCACGCCCGCAAGGCTCGCTTCCTCGAAGATGACATCCTTGAGCAGCCGCGTGAGAAAATAGCTTCGCCCCGCGCCACCGAGCATCGGCGCGGCTTTGTCCGCCAAACCGAAGGCGCGTGACATCGAGCCCATCAGCCGGTCTATCGGTGTGCCTTCCTGGGTTGCGCTGGTGAAATAGACCCCGCGCAGAAGCTGGCGGTCTTCGAACCGGGTCGCGTCGAAAATCTCCGCCAGGAAATCGTGCAGCATCGGCTTCAACGTGCCGAATTGCAGCGGGAAGCCGTAAATCCGGCCACGACGGTCGGAATCGCGCTCTTCATGGACGCGCTCCAGCAGGCGCTGGTTCAGCCGTTCGACCAGATGTTCGAATTCGGGATTGAATTCCTCTGCCGGTGACGCGGTGGATTGCGAGTCCATTTCCAGCTTGAACGTCATGCCCCAGACATTCGTGCGTCCTTCGCGATCCAGATCGTCGAAGAATTCCGTAAATCCGGCAATGCGGTCGGCTTTGGTGAAAATGACATAGACCGGCAATTTCAAGCCGAATTCGCGCTTAAGCTCGGCGAGCCGGTTCTTGATCGCGCGCGCATGATTGCTGCGTTCGGAGGCGGACATTTGCAGCAGGTCGGGCAGACCGATGGCGACAAGCGCGCCATTGATCGGCTGGCGCGGACGGAATTCTTTCAACAGGCGCAAGAAGGACAACCAGGCTTTCTGGTCCACCGCTTCGTTGCTGTCCTGGGTCGTGTAGCGTCCGGCGGTATCGAGGAGGATGGCTTCGTCCGAAAGCCACCAATCGCAATTGCGTGTGCCGCCGACGCCGCGCAGCGGATCCTTGCCGAATTTTTTCGACAGCGGAAACTTCAAACCGGAATTGGTGAGCGCGGTGGTTTTTCCCGATCCCGGCGGGCCGATCAGAATGTACCAGGGAAATTGATAGAGATATTGCCCGCTGCGGCCGGCGCTTTGGGATTTCCTGAGTTCGGCCAGCGCCTCCTCAAGACGTTCGCGCAGAGTATCGGCTTCGTCTTTCGAAGCCTTGTCCGCGGTGACGCCCTTGTCCTGCGAAACATCTGTCGCTTTGGCGATCATCGCGGAGTTGCGGCGCGCGGCGCGCAAATCGAGCACCAGATTGGCGATCAGCCACACCGCCGCGATGAGCACGACGATGGCGAGCCGCGCGATGACGCCGGACAGAAACGACAGCAGCGGCCCGAGAAACCACAGCAAGAGCGCAAACGCCAATGCACCGATGCCGGAGATGACCCAGCGCTGAATCAGGAAATGTCCAATGCGGCCGAACACCGAGCCCTTATCCTTTTCTTGCGCCATGGCTCAGCCTGCCACCGGCTTGGCGAGAACGATTTCGATGCGGCGGTTTTGCTCGCGGCCCTGCGGCGTGTCGTTGGACGCCAGCGGCGCGGAATCGCCCATGCCCTCGGCCTTGATCCGCTGCGGCTCGCTCAATCGCGTTCGCATCACATCGCGCGAGGCTTGGGCCCGCGCC
>DATARE010000257.1:0-5785 GCA_036264295.1 Micropepsaceae bacterium
GGTGACTTCCAGGCCATCGAGCACCCAGGTAATACCCAGCGCGACGATGACGAGAACGTGAAACCTGCCCCAGGGCAGGCGATCCAGCCGCCCGGGAATGTCGGTCTCGACAATCGCTTCGCTGGAAATCGCTAGGGATGAGGATGCCAACGCGGCGGAACTCCGATGGCGCGCGCCCACATCATAGCGAGGTCGAAAGCCAAAACCGTGTGACAGGTTTGTACGAGGCTAGGCCGCCAGCGCCAAGCGGGCCTGAGCCATAGCATAGGTGTTCTTGCCGTCGCGTTTGGCGGCATAGAGCGCGCCATCGGCGTTCTTGCTCAGCGTATCCCAGTCCTGACCGTGATCGGGATAGAGCGCGATACCGACACTGGCGGTCACGCTCAATTCGCCGTTGGTCGCCGCATAGGGCTTCGACAGGCAATCGATAAGGCGCGCGGCCAGGCGGTGGGCCTCCTCCGGCGCGGCGACGCGCTGAAGCGCAATGGTGAACTCATCGCCGCCGAGACGCGCGGCAATGTCGTCCCGCCGCACCAGGGCTTCGAGACGTTGCGCCACTTCTTTAAGCAGGGCATCGCCCACGCCGTGGCCCATCGTGTCGTTGACTCGCTTGAAGCCATCGAGGTCGAGAGACAGCACCGCCATCCGATGACCGTGCCGGCGGGCAGCCGCCAAGGCATGACCGACATATTCATGCAGCTTCCGGCCGTTCGGCATATTTGTCAGGACATCGTGATAGGCCTGCTGTTGAAGGTGCTGCTCGGCTTTGCGCCGCAGCTTCACTTCGAAAAGCATGCGTTGCCATAGCAGGGACAGCATTCCCAGCCCAAGCACGATCAGCGCCGTTATCGAATACCAGAGAGTGTGGATGTTCTCTTCGCGCATGTCCTGCCGCATCTGCAGCAGGCCGGCTTCTTCGCTCGCCATTGCGCGTAGCGTGGCGGTGATGCGCCGCATATCTTCGAGGCCGCTCGTGTCATAGCGCATGGCCTCGAGCGCCGACCAGCCGCCCTCGCGGCGGAGTTGAAGGCGTTTGCCAAAGGCGGTGAATCGGGTGTTCAAACGCGCGGTGAGTTCACCCGCAAGCCGCTGCTGGTTGGGATTGTCGGCGGTGGCGAGCTTGAACGTGACCACGGATTTGTAGAGCGCCGGAACCTGTTGCTCATAACGCGCCAACACGTCCGCTCTTCCCGAGATCAAATAGGCGCGGCCGGTCGATTCCGCATCCAGCGCGAGACGATGAATGGCTTCGATGTCGCCGATGCTGCGTTCGGTGTGGGCCACCCAATCGGAGGCAGCGATTTCCTGGCGCGTGGCAACGTAAAACAGCACGCCGAGCATAAGAATGCCCATTGTGGACAGGGCGTAAGCCGCGATGAGTGTTTTCTCGACCGTTATATGGCGCGCAAACATTTCAAATCGTCCATTTGAAAACTTACAAATTGCGCTGATAGGATTATTCCGCCTTGGTTAACAATCGATTGAGATCGGCCCGGCGCGGTTAAGGATTGGTTTTCAGCGGCCGCCAAAGCCCCTATTGTCGCGCCGTTTGGAGCCGAAAATCCCCATGCCGCAATTCAGCTTCGGGCCCGTTTATTGTGAGACCCTGTCGGCGACGTCGACCGGTTTCCCGGTCGAGCCGATGAACACCATTTCGAATGGCGTGATCGTGCTGTTCGGTCTGCTCTCGCTCTATGTCACGGTGAAGCGCAGCCCGCGGGCGGCCGATCTGTATATTTTGGCGGCGCTCCTCATCATCACCGGGATCGGCAGCGGTGTCTGGCACGGGCTTCGCGACCGCGACGCGCTGTTCTTCGAGGTGCAGTCGGGGCTGTTCTTCCTGTTTGCCTTCGCGTTCTTCTGGGCGCTGCGGCTGTGGTCGCTGGCTGGCGCCTTCGTATTCTTCACGTTGTTCTTCGCCGGGTTCCTGGCTTCGCGCGAATATTGGGATAGCGCGATATTCGGGATACCGATTCAGCGCTGGGTGGCGCTTGCCCCGGTGGTTATTCTCGCCGGTATCGCGCTGATCGTGCGGACCTATGCGATTTCGCCGCGCGCGGCCGCCTATGGCGGGGCGGCGCTTGCGCTTGCGGTCACCGCATTGGTGTTCCGCACCATCGATTTGTCCGTCTGCCAGGCCATTCCCTTCGGCACGCATTTTCTGTGGCATTCGTTCTTGTCGGCGGCGGGCTTCATGGGCGTGCTGACTTTGCTCACGGTTCCCGCGCGGCGCGTGCGCGCCATCGCGTCAGCGGCGGCCGCGGAATAATCAGCCCTTGGGAACGCCTTTGGGAATGGCCGAGCGGGCAAGCGCATCGGCGCGTTCGTTCTCCAGATGGCCGTCATGGCCGCGCACCCAGCGCCACACCACGTCGTGGCGCGTCACCGCCTCATCGAGCGCCCGCCAGAGATCGTCATTTTTCACCGGCTTCTTGTCGGCGGTCTTCCAGCCATTGGCCTTCCAGCGCGGCAGCCATTTGGTGAGGCCGTCCATCACATATTTGGAATCGGTGTAGAGCATCACGGTGCTGGACCGCTTCAGCGCTTCCAGCGCCTTGATGGCCGCCATAAGCTCCATGCGGTTGTTGGTGGTAAGCCGCTCGCCGCCGAAGATTTCCTTCTCATGCGCGCCCGAGCGCAGGATGGCGCCCCAGCCTCCGGGTCCGGGATTGCCGCTGCACGCGCCATCGGTGAAGATTTCGACCGTGCTCAAAACCCGTAAGCCTCTGCGTTTTTGGCGTTGCGATGAAACCGCAACCGCTTGGCGAATTCGCGCGGGTCTTTGGGCCGCACCAAAGCCGACGGGTTTCGATGGATCCAATCATAGGTGCGCGTCAGCAGAAAACGCAGCGCCGCGCCCCGGCAGAGCAGGGGAAACGCGGACCTTTCCTCGGACTGAAGCGCACGCTTGGACTGGTAGCCCGCGATCAGCGCGCGGCCCTTGGTGACATTGAAGGCGCCGTCAGTTTCGAAACACCACGCGTTCAACATGACCGCCAAATCGTAGGCCAGCGCATCGTTGCAGGCGAAATAGAAATCGATGATGCCCGAAACGCGGTCGTTCACGAACAGCACGTTGTCTGGGAACAAATCGGCGTGAATCACCCCTTGCGGCAGATGCGCCGGCCAGGCGGTGTCCAGCGCGGCCAATTCCTCGGCAATCAGGGCTGCCAAACCTCCGGCCACCGAATCGGCCTCTTCGCCGCAGTCGCGCGCGAGTTGCCGCCAGCCAGCGGGGCCTAGCGCATTGGCGCGTCTGCCGGCAAAGCTGGCGCCGGCTTGGTGCAATTCGGCAAGCGCAACGCCCGCCTGCTGGCAATGCTCCGCCGTCGGGCGGCGCAAGGAAATGCCGTCGAGAAAGGTGAGCAGGGCCGCAGACCGTCCGTTGAGCTGACCTGTGACCGCGCCGTCGCGGGCGCGCACCGGTGTGGGGCAGCGGAGTCCGGCGGCCGCCAAATGCTCCATCAGGCCGAGATAAAAGGGCAGGTCGGCGGCTTCCACGCGCATCTCATAGAGCGTGAGGATGAAGCTGCCTTTCTCCGTCTGCAGATAATAATTGGAATTGGAAACGCCTTCCGCGATGCCTTTGAAGACATGCGGCTCGCCCAGGTCGTAGGCGCCAAGAAATACTTCCAGCTCTTCGAAGGAGACGTCGGTATAGACGGCCATGCCTTACGCACCCAGGGGAAAATCACGTCTGTCGAAACATCCTAGCGCGGCTTTTCTTCCGCGCCTCGCTTGGTTACAGTCCGCCGCGCCCGTTGATAAGGGCTTTGGAACGGAAATCTTGATGCGCCGCATCCCTGTTTTGCCGATTTTGTTGCTGGCTTGGCCGCTCGCGGCTTGCGAAACGCTGGGCCTTTCGAGTCCCGCGCCCGATCCGACCCTGGTGGATATGGGGCCGATTTGCCCGGTTACGGCGGTGCTGTCCGATGCGGTGACCGTGACCAAGCTGAAGCCCGGCACGCCGCCGGGCCCGCCGAACCCGGCCAATGTGGTGTTCACGGCGGAAATGTCGCAGGCCAAGCTCGACTGCAGCTACAACCGGGACCAGAACAAGTTGAGCGTGGATATCAATTTCGCCGTCAAGGCGGCGCGCGGACCGGCGGCCATGGGGGGCGATCCGCAGCTCGATTTCTTTGTCGCCGTCGTGGATGCCGACAACAATATCATCAGCAAGAATGTCTATCACGGCCAGCCGGATCTGAGCGGCCGCGCCAGCAATGTCTATACCCAGAGCGTGAGCAATTTTCCGGTGCCGATGACGATGGACAAGCGGCCCTATGATTACGAGATTCTGACCGGGTTTCAGCTGACGCCGGACGAGCTTGCCTATAATCGTCTGCCCCGGCCCCTGCCTGGCCCGCGCGCCGCCACCCGATGATTTCGCTGATCGCCGAACTTTGTGCGACCGCGGGCGCCGCGTTCGCCGCCGAAAACTTGCCCGAGACATTGGGGCAGGTTCAGCTGTCGGATCGCCCCGACCTGGCGCAGTTCCAATGCAATGGTGCGCTCGCGGCGGCAAAGCTGGCCAAGGCCAATCCGCGCGCCATTGCCGAAAAGATTGCAGGCCGCTTGCGCGACGCCGGCCTGTTCGAGGACGTTTCCATCGCCGGGCCGGGCTTCATCAATCTGAAGCTGAGGGACGAGGTGCTCCAGGCCCGCCTGCAGAAACTCGCGGCCAATCCGGAATTGAGCCGCCCGGAGACCGGCAAGGGCAAGCGCGTGATCCTGGACTTCGGCGGGCCGAACATCGCCAAGCCGATGCATGTCGGCCATTTGCGTTCCTGCATCATCGGGGATTGTTTGCAGCGCCTGTTCCGCGCCAATGGCTGGGGCGTGGTCAGCGATGTGCATCTGGGCGATTGGGGTTTGCCGATGGGGCAGTTGATCGCCGAGTTGGCGCTGCGCGCGCCCGAGCTGCCCTATTTCGATGCGGCCGATAGAAGTCCGTACCCGGATGAATCCCCGGTCAGCATGGACGATCTGGAGCGGCTGTATCCCGAAGCCGCAGCGGCCTGCAAGGCGGACCCGGACCGGCTGGAAGCCGCGCGCCAGGCGACAGTGGAATTGCAGGCCGGGCGTCCCGGTTATCGGGCGCTGTGGCGGCATTTCCACAACGTGTCGGCCGAAGGGCTGACGCGCGAATTCGGCAGCCTGGGCGTGGTGTTCGACGAATGGAAAGGCGAATCCGACGCCGATCCGTTCATTCCGGACATGCTGGCGAAACTGAAAGATGCCGGGCTGGCGGTCGCCGATCAGGGCGCAATCGTTGTGCGGGTGGAGGAGCCCGGCGACAGCGCGGAAATGCCCCCGCTCATCCTGATCAAATCGGATGGCGGCGTGAATTACGCCACCACCGATGTGGCCACCATTGTGGAGCGCGTGCGCGAGCACGATCCCGATCTTATCCTGTATGTGGTGGACCAGCGCCAGCATCTGCATTTCGAGCAGGTGTTCCGTGCCGCGAAGAAGGGCGGCCTTTCGGGGCGCGCCAGTTTCGAACATATCGGCTATGGCACGGTGAACGGCAAGGACGGCAAGCCGTTCAAGACGCGCGCCGGCGGCGTGATGAAGCTTTACGACGTTATCGCCATGGCCACCGAGGAGGCGGAACGGCGGCTCAGCGAAGAGGGATTGGCAGCCGATTATGCGGCGGAAGAGCGAGCGGAGATCGCCAGAGCGGTCGGATTGGCGGCGCTAAAATTTGCCGACCTTTCGAACTTCCGCATCTCGGATTATGTCTTCGACCTCGCGCGCTTCACGCGTTTCGAAGGCCGGACAG
>DATARE010000267.1:0-1577 GCA_036264295.1 Micropepsaceae bacterium
CTCGATATCCGCAAGACATGGTCGATGAAGCCGAAGTCGATCTGGAACGTGCTGGTTCCGTCGGGGACCGGCGAAGTAGTCAGGCCGCGTGCGGTAACATACAGCGCCACATGCCAGGAATGGTTCAGCCAGGGCGAGCGCTCGAAACGGATCTTGCCGATGATCTGCATCAAAGGCTCGCACGAAAAGCCCATACAAAAGCCGGGCATCGCGCGGCCCGGCCTTTATAGGCAAATTCGTCGCTGTTTGGGATGACAGAATGACCGGTCGCCCCGGTCGGCCTGATCAGGACTATTTGGGCTTTTTCTTCCCGAAAGCGGCGTCGACTTCATCTTCCTTGATGCGGGCGGCAGGATTTCCGGGCTGACCGAGGTTTTGCTCTTCGGTGCCGTCCCCCATCATGCCGGGATGCGACGTCGCTGGCTTCTTCGCGTTGTCTTGATGGGGAGGCTTGGAATCGGCTTTGTTGCTCATGGTTGCGGTCTCCAGGCGCGGATGCGCGTGACCCAACGGTCCGAACGCCTTCCGGTTCCATCGCGTCCCGCATGGATGCCCAGAGTTCGACGTGCAGGCGAAGAAAATTCTACGCCTTGGTGCATTCCGGGCAACGCCGTTGCCCGCGCGAGGCGCGGTAGAGGCTTTTACACCACCAGCGCCGCGCGATCGCCCGCATCGGCTTGCGGACCAGTTGAACCATGAAAAGAATTTCGACCATCGCTGACGTCCACCATTTCCTTAAACGTAAATAGGGCGGCACTCCGTCAGGAGAATGCCGCCCGTATCGCATCAGCTATGCAGTCAACTCGGCAATCTGCCGGCTAGTTAGCCGTGCACTTTTTTCGCCGTTTCCGCGATCACGCGGCCCTGGTAACGCGCCCCGGCGAGCTCGTTCTCGGTCGGCTGGCGGCTGCCATCGCCGCCGGCGATCGTGGTCGCGCCATAGGGCGAGCCGCCGGTGACGTCATTGAGCTCCAACTGGCCGGAAAATCCGTAATTCAGGCCGATAATGGTCATGCCGAAATGCAAGAGATTGGTGATGATCGAGAACAGCGTGGTTTCCTGGCCGCCGTGCTGGCTCGCGGTCGAGGTGAAGGCGCCCCCGACCTTGCCGTGCAGGGCGCCCTTGGCCCAGAGGCCGCCGGCCTGATAGAGGAAGTTCGCCATCTGTGAGGCCATCCGGCCGAAGCGCGTGCCGGTGCCGACGATGATGGCGTCGTAATTGGCGAGTTCTTCGACCCTGGCGACGGGCGCGGCCTGGTCGAGTTTGTAATACGACGCCTTGGCGACCTCGGCAGGCACCAGTTCGGGCACGCGCTTGATGTCGACCGTGGCGCCGGCCTCGCGAGCGCCTTCGGCGACGGCGTTGGCCATCTTCTCGATGTGGCCATAGGCCGAATAATAGAGAACGAGAACTTTGGTCATGATGGATCTCCGTTGAGTTTGGGTGAGGTTGGATTTTCTTGAGGGTCATTGCCGGGCAACAGCGCCAAGCGCGTCTTCGCCTTGTGAAGAGAGATGGATGCCCGGGTCGGGCCCGGGCATCACGTTTTGTTTGGTTGGTGGCGTCAGCCCTTACG
>DATARE010000276.1:0-7848 GCA_036264295.1 Micropepsaceae bacterium
AAAAGGCAAATTCGACCCCGTAATTGACCGAATAGCCATAACCTTCGGGGACCTCGGCCGTGTGATGCCAACGGTGCACTTCGGGCGTCACGAACAGATAATTCAGGACCCCGCCTTTCACGTCCCCGCCGCAATGGGAAAACGCCGCGACGACATTCATCGCCGGCACCGAAATGAGAATCGCAAGCGGCTCGAAACCGACGACGCCCAAAATCAGAAACACCAGAATGTTCCGCAGAGCAAAATCGATCGGATTGGAAACTTCAGTGTTCGTCGCGGTGAGGTCGGTCACCCGATGATGGTAGGAATGCAGCGACCAGAGAAATTCATTGTTGTGCTGCCAGCGATGCATCCAATAGCGGAAGAAACTCACCGACAGCAGGATCACCACGACCTGCAACCACAAGGGTCCCAATTGCTCAGGCGATGCGAAGACGAGTTTGCGCCCGAGAATGTGCTGGGTGAGGAACAGCAGCACCGGCACAACCACAATCGCCGCGACGGCGCCGGTCAGATAGAGATTGACCGCGTTGGATATGATGTCCCTGGCGAGCACAGGGCGCTGCGAAACCGAATATCTGTACGTGTAGATGCGCTCGAGAATCAGCACGGCGACGAGCAGCAACAGCCGGTCCCATCGTGGCAGCCATTCCTCGATCGCGTGCCCCTGTGTTGAAACGTGCATCAAGGAAAAGAGCACGTACAACACGGGCAACATCAGGAAACTGCTGATACAGGTGATGTTCTTGGCCGACATTGGCGCGCCTTTCGACGTGGAAGCGAAAGAAGAAGCCGACACGGCCCATAGAACTCTGAGCCGGGGTGGAGCTTAGCGTCTTTCGGCTGCGCGCGGTAGTTGCCGGACGCCTAAGCGTCAGATGCCGTCGCCATCGACCCCGCTGCCAAGGCTGCCGTGGATTCCGCACTCATCCTTGTCGAAACCGGACCAGCGCCCGTCGCGATAATTCTCTCCCGTTCCCACGCGCCTTGTGCAGGGCATGCAGCCGATGGAGGGATGGCCATCCAGAACCAGCGGATGCTTGGGCAGGTTCCTCTCCTCGACATAGGCGGAAAGCTCGGCAAGGCTCCAATCGACCAGGGGATTGATGCGGAACCGGCCATCGACCAGTTCGATCCGATCCATTGTGGAGCGGGCACTCGTCTGAAACCGCTTGCGGCCGGTGATGGTGGCGGAAAATCCCGCCACGGCCCGGCTTAAGGGCACGACTTTGCGGAAATGGCAGCAGGCATCCGGCTCTCGGCTCCACAGCGTTCCGTCCGGGTCGGTTGCCTTGCGGTCGTCAGGATGCGGCCCGACGGCGCGTATATCGGTCAGCCCCAGCACATCCTGCAGCCGGTCGCGATAGCGCAGCGTCTCTCCAAAAAGTTTGCCCGTGTTGAGGAACAGCACCGGAATCGTCGGATCGATTTCGGCGATCTGATGCAGCAGGACAACCGATTCGGCTGCGAAAGACGACACCACGGCAATCTTGCCCGGAAACGCCTCGGTCAATGCGAATTGCAGCAGGCCTTTGGTGTCGAGCTGAGCCGAATTGGCGCGCAGCCGCATAAGCTCATCGCGCAATGGCGCGTTCGCGGGCGGAGAGTGGTTTGCCTGATGGAGCAGAACGACGCTCATGCGAGCCATCCACGTTCGGCGAGAAGCTCGCGCGTGCGCCGTGACACTTCGTCGGGTGTTACACCGGCGGCGCGCCATGCCTGTCGCAGTGCCGCGATTTCGTCGAGGCGCCCCTCCCATTCCGCCCCGAAACGGATTTCGAGATGCTCGCGCAAGGCCCGCGACAGCGCGGGCGAGCGGCCGGCAGTGGATATCGCCAACAGCAGATCCCCGCGGCGGATTTGCGCCGGCATGTGGAAGTCGCACAGCTCCGGCACATCTTCGACATTGACGAGGAGCCCCGCCTGACGCGCGGCGGCCGCCAAGCTGCGCGAGGTGGGTTCATCCAACCCGGCAACAAAAAGGATCTGGAGCGTGGCGAGCTCGTTGGCCGTCGGCAACCGGCCGATAAAGGTGACCGGTTCGTCAACCCCACCGGCTTTCATCACCTTCAGCCGCCGGTCGAACCCGGCGCCCGTGCCGGCCAAACCGGCGCGCACCTTTGAGCCATCCAAGATGATCGGCAACATGACGAGCTATCCGAAACAGGGCTATTTCGGATAGAGCTACGCTCTGTGGCTACATTATGCAAGAATTCTATGGGGAATAATTTATTCTACACTAGGAAGAAAGTGTAATGGACTTACTGGCCCAAAATGTCGCTGATGCAGACCGAAATCCTGTCCCCGTCGATGTTGATGTCTCCTTTGGCCACCGGCTTGTTGTTGGCCAGGATCATCACCGGCTCGTCCTGATGCGAATCGAGTTCGATGACGGCACCGCGGCCCATGCGCAGAAGTTGAGCCATGGGAATAACCGAACGGCCGAGAACGACCGCAATTTCAACCTTGACGTCATTGAGCGAAGACATGGTCACCTGCGAAGGAACGCTGATGCGATATTTGCCCGAGTATGCTTTCTAGCGCGTTAATGCCCGCGACCTCCGCCGCAACAGAATGGACGGTCAGCCAGGATCAGGTCTCCTACCCGGAAGCCGTCCGGCGCATGGAACAGCGCGTGGATGCAATCCATCGCGGTGAGGCGCCGGAGGGAATTTGGCTGCTCGAGCATCCACCGCTTTATACGGCAGGAAGCAGCGCCAAGGATGGCGACCTTCTCTCGCCGCGCTTTCCCGTGTTCAAAACCGGACGCGGCGGCCAATACACCTATCACGGGCCGGGGCAGCGCGTGGCTTACGTCATGCTGGATTTGAAGCGGCGCAACAACGATGTGCGGCGCTTCGTGCGCGATCTGGAAGAATGGGTGATCCGCGCGCTTGCGGAATTCGGCATCAGGGGCGAACGGCGTGCGGGGCGGGTCGGGATCTGGATTGATCGTCGCGATGGCAGCGAAGACAAGATCGGCGCCATCGGAGTGCGCGTGCGCCATTGGGTGACATTTCACGGCATCAGCCTGAACGTCGATCCCGAACTTGAGCATTTCGCCGGGATTGTGCCGTGCGGCGTGCGCGACGAAAGATTTGGCGTTACCAGCCTCGCCGCGCTGGGAATTCCCGCGAGCATGCAGGATGTGGATGCGGCGCTGAAACGCTCTTTTCAACAGGTGTTCGGGGCCTGACTGCCCCATAATTGATTGCCGAAAGCGGCAAATAGCTATTGGCAGCGAGGCCGGAATGAGCAAATTTCCGGCGGAATTTTCTCATAGGGGGTTTTCCATGCCGCGCGTTTCGCTGTGGTTCTTCGCCGTTGCGCCGCTTTATGTGCTGATCGGAATGGGGTTGGGCATGTTCATGGGGGCAAGCAACAATTTCACACTCGCCCCGGCCCATGCCCATCTGAATTTGATCGGCTGGGTCACGATGGCCCTGTACGGGACGTTCTACGCACTCGCCCGCGAGGCATCGAAGAAGCTCGCCTGGACCGTGTTCTGGCTGAACAATGTGGCGGTGTCGATCATGTTTCCGTCGCTCTCGATGCTCCTGATCCAGGGTGAGAACTCGCCCTTCCTCCTTCCCCTCATCATAAGCGAATTCATCGCCTTTGCCGCGATGCTGTGCTTTGCGGTTTCGGTGTGGTCGGTCCTGATGAAGACGGCGTCCGTTTCGTCAGCCGGCGCGATCAGACCGACGGCCGCCGAATAAAGCCAAGCGTCTCTGGCGGCTCCACCGGCTGAAGATTGACCGCGCTGACATGCGAGCTGCGCGGGCCTTGAATGCAGACGGCGATGAAGGCCTCCACCTCCTTGGTGGGGCCCGATGCCACGGCTTCGACCGATCCGTCCGAACGGTTGCGCACCCAGCCTTTCAGCTTGCGCGCATTTGCCTCCCGCACGGCAAATTCGCGGAAGCCGCATCCCTGCACGTCCCCCTCGATACGGATGTTCATGGTGGTGATGTCGTCGTTGCTCATGAAATTCCCACAAAGACCAGCGCGCCGGATGCAATCGCAAGCGCCCCTGCCAGCACCAGCTTCCAGCCGAAGCCGATACCACCCACGAGCACCGTTATCGCCATTTTGGTCACCATATTCGCCGCGCCGGCAAGCAGAATCGCTTGCGCCGCAGCATCGACCGCAATTGCCGTACCCGACAGCCTTGCCGAGGAGAGCGTGATCGGATCTACGTCGACGAAGCCGGAAATGCCCGCCAGTGTCAGCACGCCCGCCTGACCAAACGCGGCGCTCAGCAATTTTGTCGCCGCGAACACGCCCGCGAGCAAGCTGCCGAATCCCAAAACGAAGCGTAGATCCAGCGGATTCTGAAACAGTGTGGTATCGAACCGCGCCGGGTCGTTCCCCATTCGGCGGCAAAACAGCAGCACCGCGAACGCGAGCACGGCAATGGCGGCGCCCATCGGAATCGCCAAGGACCGGAGCAGCTGCGGGTCGATCGCGATCGCGATGATTGTCATGCGCGCAAGGCTTACGATCCAGGCGAGACAAATGGCGATGGCCACCATTGCGTTGCTGCCCGCAGATTTCGCCGCCAACCGCGAATTGCCTAGCGTGACGGCTGTTGAAGAAATCATGGCACCGGCCGCGGCCGATATCGCCAGCCCTCGGCGCTCGCCAAGCGTGCGCACCGCGATATAGCCGGCGAAAGACACGACCCCGATCAAGACGATCATCAGCCACAATTCATAGGGATTGAGCGCATTCCACGGATCGATCGGTCTATCCGGCAGGATCGGCAACAGCAGAAATGTCATGGCGAGGAGCACAATCGCCGACCGCAGCTCCGGCCAGGAAAGCCGCTTGAGAAATTCGTGGAGATTGGTGCGCGCCGCCAAAAGCACCAGCGTGGCAACGCCTGCACCCGCTGCCGCCGTGCGATCGCCCAGCACCGCAAATGCACCCAAAGCAAAGACGACAAATCCCGCAATTGTGCTGGTTACGGAGAAATCATTGCGCGCGATGCCTTCGCGCCATTGGAACAGCGTGAAGGCTGCCGCGAAGGCAAGCCCTGCGATCGCGAGCGGGATGGGACCCAAAATCGGAAGTGTCGCGCCCCACACCCCGCCCAACAGCCCGATCAGGGCAAAGGTGCGAATTCCGGCGGTGCGGGAGCCCTCCCGCTCCTCGCGCTCGCGCCAGCCGCGCTCGAGCCCGATCAGAAGCCCAATTGCCAGTGCGAGTCCGAGCCGCTGAAAGAGATCGATTGTGTTCAATCGGAAAAATCCCTGCGCTGTGAAAATGCCAACTGGCCAACAGACGAATTTTAGGTGGCAGAAGCGGCGAGCGGCGAATTGTCTTGTTTCGGAAGAGTTCCAAGCCCCCCGATGACCAAGGCCGTGGCGAAACGGGCGGCGGCGGCCGCATCCGGTGCCTCCCGGCTTTGGAGGACATCGGCCAGTTCAAAAGCGATGCCCACCATGGAGGCGGTCAGAAATTCCGCATCGACAGGTGCGAACAACCCGCGGGCAATCCCAGCTTCCAAATCCATGCGCAGTTCCTCGAAGCCCGCCAGCACCTCCGCGGTGTCGAAACGCACATGAACGCCGTCGCGGCGCTTCATCTTGGGCAAATCGCCTCGGCTTTCCACGATGTAGGAGAAGAACGTGCGAAAGGTTTCCGAGACGAACGCCTCCGCGGTTTCACATTTCGAGCGGGCTGTACGAAGCAGCGGCCGGAGCGCGAGCGCGGTCTCGTCGCGCATCGCCTGGAACACTTCTTCCTTGGAGCGGAAGTAATTGTAGAAAGTTCCCGAGGCGAGCGGTGTCGCACGGATGATGTCGCGCACAGTGGTGCCGGCGTAACCCAATTCGGCGAAGACGCTGCGCGCGGCAGCCAGAATGATGCGCCGGTTCTGCTCTTTGGTTTGCGCGCGCTTGCCCGCGGCGCGTCGATCTTTGGATTGCCGAAGCTGGGGTTCCAAACGCGGGTCCTTATGCAGGCGCAATACGGTGTGGAACTTTAGCGAAAGATGACGGCGCGTCAATTTTTGCTGCCGGCGACCATCTAGACGGTCCCCGAGCTGCCGCCCAATAGAACGAAAAACCGAGCTATCTCAGCTAGTTCTTTGATTTTATTCGCTTGCAGCTTCTGCGCCTCGGAATCTTGCCCCCAGCGTTCGGTTTGATGGATCTCGTCCAAATGCGCCGCGGCAAAGGCTTGGCCCGAAGCTAGGCGGCCGTCCAAAAGGGCGAGCGTCACGACCGCAGAACCGAGGAGCGGCGTGGCCGAATACAGTCCCGCGAGGGTGAAATCGTCTAAAGCCGCCATAGCGCGCTGCAAAGCGGCCAGCGCGGCGGGCGACTGCTCGATGAACGCGATGCCCGCGCCGCAGACGAGGGCCGCGCCATAACGCGTCTCTGCCCATTGCAGGATCGGATCCCATTCCTGCTTCTGCCTCTCCACAAGTTCCTTGGGCGTTTCTGCCCGGTAACAGAGGACGTCGCTTTTGGCGAAGGCCAGGATTTGCGCAATCGCCTCATGACGGTTCGGTCCGATGCGATCAATCGCCGTGTTCGCGAGTTTGGTCAGGACCATGGCTTCAGGGCGAAGCGTGTCCCCTTGGTCTCCCCATTCCCGGACGATGGCTTCCGCGAGCATCGCTGTCGGGAGCACCAGCATTGCGCCGGCAGGCGTTCGCACCGGCTTTCCATCGAGAAGAACGGAATAGCCCGCACTCCCGCCATCGCCGGACGGGACGGCATTCACCGTCACCTCCCGGTAAAAGCGCCTTCGTGCGGTCACGTCCGGAACTCGTCCTTGAAAGGATCGGCGGTGCTGTTGGGATCGAAGCCGAACAGACGCCAAGCATGCAGCATATGCGGCGGCAGGGGCGCGGTTGCCCTCAGGCGTCCGCCTTCCGGGTGCGCCATATCGATAGAGCGCGCATGGAGGTGGAGCCGGTCTTCGATCTCGCCCAGCCCCTTGGCCTTTTCGCCGCCATATTTGAAATCCCCGACAATGGGCGTGCCGAGATGGGCGAGATGCGCGCGCAGTTGATGCGTGCGCCCGGTCACCGGACGCAGCGCCACCCAGGCATATTGGTTGGCCGCCGTTCCCATCACCACGTAATGGGTGGTGGCGGATTTGGCGTCCTCGGAATCCTCATCGGCCGGCGCCATGCGCTCGTCGCGCCCGCGGGGGCCGAAGCCGGATTCCTTGGCAAGCGCCAGTTTCACCACGCCACGGTGCGGGATGGGCACACCCTTGGTCAGCGCCCAATAGATTTTGCGCGCATCCCGCCGGCGGAGCGATTCCGATAAAGCCGCAGCAGCGGGGATTGTGCGTGCCACCACCAGCACGCCGGAGGTGTCACGGTCGAGCCTATGCACCAGGCGCGGCTTCTGCCGCTTCTTGCCTTGCAGAGCCTCCAACAGCCCGTCGATATGGCGGCTGATGCCCGAGCCACCTTGCGTCGCAATTCCGCTGGGCTTGTTCAGCACAAAGACGGAGGCGTCTTCATGGATGACCATCCGCTCCATGAATTCGCGGTCGGCTTCGCTGATCGTGGAGGAACGCGGCGCTTGCGGGTGTTGGCCCGTCTGTCCCTGTAGCTGCGGCGGAATTTCGCGGTCGGCTTCGCTGATCGTGGAGGAACGCGGCGCTTGCGGGTGTTGGCCCGTCTGTCCCTGTAGCTGCGGCGGAATGCGGATCGCCTGTCCTGCCTCCAAGCGGTCGCCGGCGGAGGCGCGCTTGCCGTCGATGCGCACCTGTCCAGTTCGCAAGAGCTTTTCCAGCGGACCATGGCCGAGTGCGGGGTAATGCCGCTTGAACCAGCGGTCGAGGCGCAAACCCGCTTCGTCTTGCGCGACAGGCGTGGTG
>DATARE010000319.1:0-3282 GCA_036264295.1 Micropepsaceae bacterium
CCAGAATGCGGACATCGAGCACCACCCTTCCCTGTTCCTGGAGCCGATAGGAAATATTCGGATAATCGCAGCCGAGATCATCTTTTAGCCGCGGAGCAATCATCGGGGTCGATGCCGCATTGCCGCTCGAATCGGGAAGAAATTCGGAAGTTATGCTTTGACATTTGTTGGTGCCGTCTTCCGCCATGGCTGCACGGATGCCGCTGATGTCGTTCGCATCGGAAAATACGAAGGACAGCGGTGGCGGCGGAGGCGGCCCTAGTAGCAAAGGTCCAAAGACAATCACCGGGGGAGCAGAGAACGCACTGGTTACGGCCCCTAACCATCGCAGCTCCCGGGGCTGCGATGGCCCATATTGCTCGGAAAGTTCGCGCCGAACTTGCCGGCGGCAGTCGCGCAAGGCTTCGTCCGTATTCCTGCTGTGGACGCCAACCTGGTAAAGGCGTGCGTGGTAGAAGGAAAAGCTGACACGCAACATGCAGGCGCCATAGCGATATTCGTCAAGCGTCAGCATCGTTGGGCCCCAAGCTGTGGCTGGGAAAACGGGAAACCCACCGGTAGCGCGGTAATCCTCGGAAAAATTCAACACCGGATAGGCGCGCCGCACTTCTTCACTGGTCATGCCCCAGCGCAAGCGGTCCAATCCCAAAGCGAGATTGTCGGAGTCACGCGGATAAGCGCTCGACGCGGATGGCGCGGCAAAAGCCGTCAATACGCAAAGGCTGGCAATGGCCAGCGCGAAACCGAAGCATAGGATACGACCGGGCATGACGATGCCCTCACACGTTCAGCGTAGCCAACGATAACACGCCCCGGGAAGGACCCCTACCCACCCGCGTGCGCTGATGGGGCATTTTGTGGCAATCTCATCCCGTCTTCGATGATGAGGCGATATATGCGTTTCCTTGGCGCAATTCCCGGGCTTTCCGTTTTGTTCCTCTCCGGCAGCGCCGCATTCGGCGCGGGCGCGGATTCTGCGCCCGATTTCGCCCCCAATCCATCGGTTGGATGGGTCTCGGCGGGCGTGCGGCTCCTTCCCCCGCCCAGCGGCGGTCCGGGACCCGTGGGCGTGGCTACCGGGCAGCGGACGACCAGCAACAATGACGTGCGCGCGCGCGGCGCGCAGGCGGTGTTTGCCATTGGCGATCTCAATGCTCCGATCCTCCAACCCTGGGCACGCGAACAGATGCGCCAACGCAATGAGCGGGTGCTCGCCGGAAAACCCGCCTTCAGCCGCCAGGCAAGCTGCTGGCCCGTCGGCACGCCGGGTTTCCTGCTTTATGCGGTGCAGCCGGTCTATTTCGTGCAGGCCCCCAAGGAAGTCGTGATGATCTGGCAGGCCGATCATCAAGTCCGCCATGTCTATTTGAACGTGCCGCATTCGCCCAATCCCAAACCTTCCTGGTTCGGCGAATCGGTCGGCCATTACGAGGGCGATACGCTGGTGGTCGATACGATCGCGAGCGACACCCGAACCTTCATCGATCAGTTCGAGACGCCGCACACCGAGAAGCTGCACACCATCGAGCGCTTCCACATGACCAATGGCGGTATGACGATGGAGGTGAATCTCCACGTCGAAGATCCCGGCGCGTTCACCACGCCCTGGGATGCCATCCAGCGCTATCGCCGGGTCGAGCCGGGCGTTGCCGATGTCACGGAGGCCTTCAATGCTCTGTCGTCGACGTCTGCGGCCGGTCCCATCCTGGAATCGAGCTGCGCGGAAAATCCCAATTCGCTGTTCGGCGCGGAAGGGGCGTTGCCGATTCCACAGACGGACAAGCCCGACTTCTAAAGATCGCGATGAGCCAATCTCCGTTGCAGGACGTTTTGATGTGCTGGAGCGGCGGCAAGGATTCTTGCCTGGCGCTGCGTGAGATCCAGAGATCGCCCAATATGCGCGTGGAAGCTCTGCTCACGACGCTGACGCGCGACTATGACCGCATCAGCATGCATGGCGTGCGGCGCATCCTGCTCGAGCGGCAGGCCGCGAGCTTGGGACTTCCGCTTCACCGGATTCTCATTTCGAAAGACGCAACCAACGAGGAATATGAGTTGAAGATGGGCGAAGCACTTTCCGCCTATCGCGAGAAGGGAATCCATTCGGTCGCGTTCGGCGATCTGTTCCTTGCCGACATCAGAGCCTATCGCCAGCGGCTTCTGGCCAAGCACGATATGACCGGCCTCTATCCGATATGGGGAAGGGACACGGCCAAATTGATTCGGGAGTTCCTTCACTTAGGATTCAAGACGGTCGTGGTGTGCGTGGACCCCGCGCAACTTGATCCGTCATTCGCCGGCCGGGTCATCGACGAAGAATTTCTCGCCGAGCTCCCCGCCCATGTTGATCCTTGCGGTGAAAACGGCGAGTTTCACACCTTCGTTTTCGATGGGCCTAGCTTTAGGGAGCCGATAAGGTTCAATCTCGGCGAAATCGTCTGCCGGGACGCCTTTTGGTTTTGCGACCTGTTGCCGGCATAGTGAGATGCGTAGGAGATGGACATGATCAGGCCCCGCCTTGTGGCGTTGATATCGATCATTCTGGCAGCGGCGCTGTCGCGTTTGCTGCCCCACCCACCCAATATGACGTCGGTGGCGGCCGTCGCGCTGTTCGGGGGAGCATATTTCTCCGACAGGCGCTTGGCGTTTCTGGTGCCGCTGACAGCGCTCTTCGTGAGCGACCTCTTTCTGGGATTCTACAGCCACATGGAGGTCCAGTATCTGAGTTTTGCTCTGATCGTGTGCATCGGCCTTTGGCTTGAGAAGGACCGCTCGGTGCTGCGGATCGCAGTGGCGGCATTGGCGAGTTCTGTTCTCTTCTTTCTGCTCACGAATTTCGGCGTCTGGGCCTTCGGTTCGCTCTATCCCAGAACGTTGGACGGCTTGTTGGATTGCTACATCGCGGCAATCCCGTTCTTCCGGAATACGTTGCAGGGCGACGTGCTCTACACCCTCATCCTGTTCGGCGGCTTTGCTCTGTTGGAACGGCGATTCTCGATATTGCGCGAATCATCGGTCAGGTCCGGCATGTCATCGGCATGACGATGGCCGAGGCTCAGCGCATCGTCTCGTTCCTTCCCTCGGCCACCGAAATGACATGCGCCTTGGGTCTGAGCGACCGCTTGGTGGGCATCACGCATGAATGCGACTTCCCTTCCGAAATCAGGGATAAGCCCGTCGTCGTCCGCAGCGTCCTGCCGACGGAACGGATGAGCCAGAAGGAAATCGACGTGGCCGTTACCGAGCGGCTGCGCAACGGCCTCAGCCTCTATCAGGTGGATG
>DATARE010000091.1:0-2894 GCA_036264295.1 Micropepsaceae bacterium
TTGATGACGCGCGAGATTGCCGCCGCCGCCAAGGCGCTGAAGATCGATCTTCACGACTATCTGGTCATCGGCCGCGGCAAGCATGCAAGTTTTAAGGCGCTGGGGCTTCTTTAACCTCCTACACGGACCGGCCAGATTCCACCCCGCTGGAAACCTCTCATAACCGCGCACCGGTGGGCCGGAAACCCTAACGCCCCGCCAGACACGGCGCCCGGAGGCGCCATGTCTGTTCATATGGAGCGGTGTTCAAGCCCAGGAAGATTTGCGACGACGGCGCATTGCAATCATCCCGGCAAGGCCCATGCCGAACAGAGAAAGCGTTAGCGGCTCGGGAACATCTGTTGTCGCAGCTGTCGTGAAGGTGCTTGTCCCTGTACCGATGATTTGTCCGTTTGAAAAAGCCACGGCGGTGAAGCTATCGCCGGGTTCAAAGAAGATCGAACCGTTGGGACCCGTCAGCGCATCGCCCGATGCAAAACCGAAAATGTCGCCGACATTATCCCTTGTGATCAAGTCATTGATCAAAGTGGTTTCGTTGGTATCCGGAAACAGGGTGCCAAAGTCGATACCCGCCGCGCTCGCCGCGAAGCTATCGTTCGTGAAGACGACGAGGTGTTGTTGACCTGGGGCGTCCCCTGGCAGGTTCGATGTGACGCCCAGCAGGAATGTCTCGCCTGGCACATACGTGAAACCGGGAATTCCGATGTCGCTGGCCGTCAAGTATGTTGTGGTCAAGGTTGTCGGACCCGGCGTGGCAGCGGTAAACGGTGTAGCGGCCGGGCCTTGAGACACGGTGGCGAAAGGAGAGCCCAGATTGTACGCGATGATGTCGGTAACGGCATAGTCCGGCAGGGTGATGGTGTACTGGGCCCCAGTGGGTATGGCATGCGCAGCAGTCGCGGAAGCCAGAGCAATGAAAGCAACCGATATTGCTCTGATCGTTTGATGAAGTTTCATTCAGAAATACCTCTTGTTTACGAGCGCGTGGTGTCGCGGGATAGCGTACCGACGCTGAAGCAAGAGCTAGGCCATGGCATAATTTGGCGCGATATCAGGCGCTTATGGGAATTGTCCTAGCGCACCTGTAACGCTCTTCGACACGTCCAAATGGATGGGGAAATAAGGCCGTTGCTGCTATTCCTTCGGGCGTGCCATCAGGAACTGCAAAGTTTGCCACCTTTCATTCCGATGCTAGGGTTTGACCGATGGCGCGGGCCGTCATGTGACGAGACGGTTGATGTCGGAATTGAAATTTTCCAGAGCCCTGGGCGCGATCTATGACGCTGCGATGGACGAGTCCCGGTGGGAGGATGCCCTCAGAAGCGTCGCCGAACTCTTCGATTCCGACGGCGCGAACTTGGTGGTCGTGGACCAGCTTCCACGGGCGAATGCGTTGCTTATTTCCTCGACTGTGGCCGATCTCGCCGCGGCAAAAGCCTATCGCGACTACTATCATGCGGTCGATCCTGCGCTTCAGGCGTATTATTCTGCCGGTGCGGGTGTGGTCCAAACCACCGATGAGATCGTAGCGCGAAGTGGCGTGCGCCATGAGGAGAACGAGTTCTATCGGGACTGGGCGTCAAAAATCGGCATCCATCGCGCCATGGGCGGATTGGTTCTTCAGGACACCCAGCGCACAGCCATATTCGCGATCTATCGGGGCAAGCGGAGCGAGTGTTTCTCCACCGAGGAGAGCCGACGCTATAACGAATTGTCCGTACATCTCCGCCGCGCGCTTCAGATGCGCCGGCAATTTACCACGCTGGGCGAGCAAAACGCCGTCACCTATACGGCATTGGATCACCTGTCCAATGCCGTGATCGTACTCGATGCACAAGGTCGCACGATTTATATGAATCAAGCTGCCGGGAGGATCGTCGAACGCCGGGACGCGCTTGAGGTCGCCAACGACGGATCGGTGACGCCCCTGGCTTCGATCGCGGCGCGCTGGTTGTCCCGCCGGCTGTCGGCCCTCAACGGCGGCCACACATTTGTGGAGGCCACCGGCGGCATGACTTGGCTTCCACGCAAGGATGGGCAGCCCACCTATACGATGCTTCTCGCTCCGATTGCCGGTGAGGCCGGTCGTGCGTCGCTGATGGAAACTGGGCGCCAGCCGCGGGCAATATTGTTCATCAAGGATCCCTTGCGCGAAGCGCAAAACCGCGACGCCGTCCTTGCACGCTTTCGTTTGACGAAAAGCGAGCGCGCGCTCGCCAATGCGATCGTCGCCGGCAAACGGCTTGACGATCATGCCAGCGAGCGCAGCCTCAGCATCAACACGGTCCGGTTTCACCTTCGGTCCATCTTCAGCAAAATGTGTGTGTCCTCTCAGTCCGAGTTGGTTGCGCTGGTCCTACGCGAGACCTGCGAGACAGATTTCGGTCTCGAAAACCTGCCATGAGCGGTCTAGAAACCTGGGAGAATTGGAGACGCCCCTGCTGAAACTCGACAACAATTCGTTGCTGCGCGATGGCGCCTATATCGATGGGACGTGGGAGGCTGCCGGGTCCGGGGCGCGCTTTTCGGTCACCAATCCCGCAACCAACGATGTCATCGCGGAGGTCGCCGATTGCGACGAACAGGATACCAAGCGCGCCATCGATACCGCCCAGCGCGCCTGGGGTCCCTGGCGCGCCAAGACGGCAAAGGACCGCGCCGAGACCGAGGAATTCCGGGTGCTCTTTCTCGACCGCAAAAATGTGCTGGTCGCCGATGAGGTGCATCAGCGCGGCACGGTGGACCACACACCGGTCTACCCGCGCGAGGTCGTTAAGCGGGCGCTGGAGCTGGGGGCATCGGCAATCATTCTCGTCCACAACCACCCCAGCGGAGACCCTATCCCTTCGCGCGCGGACATCTTGATGACGCGCGAGATTGCCGCCGCCGCCAAG
>DATARE010000358.1:0-12310 GCA_036264295.1 Micropepsaceae bacterium
CGCTTTTGGAATTGGAATATCGAACTTTCAGGAGAGCCACCATGAAACTCTATGCAGGACTCGCGGTCGCCATAACGGCCACTGCCATGATCGGCGCCGCATCGGCTGCCGAAACCGACAAATTCGTGCAGCGTGGCGACGCGGCGAAAGCGGTGTGGGATCAGAACACCATCAACATCGCCACCGCCGAAGCCATCGGCAAAGCGTGTGTCGAGGAAGCCACCAAGGAAGGCGTGAAGATCAGCATCGTCATCGACGATCAATTCGGCGAGCCGGTCTATTTCTATCGTATGGACGGCCAGGGTAAGGCGAACGTCGATACGGCCTTCATGAAGGCCCGCACCGCGCTGAACGTGCGCGCCCCCAGCAAGACGGTGATGAACCAGGTGCTGCAGGGCCGCTCGTCGGAATTGCGCCAATATTCCTTCGGCAATTTCGCCAATTCCGGTGCGCTGCCGATTATCATCAATGGCAACCAGATGATCGGCGCGGTCGGCGTCGGCGGCTCGGCGCCGCGGCTCGGCGGGGCCAACCCGTGGAGCGATGAAATCTGCGCCTGGCGCGCGCTGACCAAGGTCATGGGTCCGCAGCCGCCGCTTCTGCCCGACGTGCAGCGCAACGCCAATGCCGGCGGCGGCGCGGGCGCTCGCGGCAATGGTGCGCCGAACCAGTAAGTCGGCAATAATGAATGGCGGGTGGCGAATAGGGGAAGCCCTGTTCGCCATTTGCTTTTTTTGTTGCCCACCTGTTGCGGTCGCGCTTGGCTACTCGCCATTCGCAAGGCGCCATGGCATTGTCCCCGCCAAGATGCGTCAGCATCGCCAAACCTTCTGGGAGGAAAACATGCGTGTTGCATTTTTGATGGGCGCAGTCGCCGCGCTCGCTCTTACCGCAGCCAATGCGGCCACGACCTATGACGGCAACGGCCAGGTGCCGGAACAATTCCGCCTGTCGGGCAAGGCCGCGGCCCGCCAGCACGATTACATTTCCATCAATGCGGACACCGCCGAGAAGCTGGCCAAAGCGTGCGAGGCCATCGCGCGCAAGAACAACAGCGCGGTCGTGGTGGTGGTGCTCGATCCGCAAGGGCTGGTGGTGCATGAGCACCGCATGGACGGTGAAGGCTGGGTGCAGGTGAATGCGACCGAACAAAAGGCCCGCACCGCGCTGCGCTCGCGCGCGCCCTCGCATGCACTGGCCAACCGCAATGTCCAGGACCCCTTCACCAATGCGAATATGGCCGGCTATGGCCTGACCACGCAGGAGGGCGGCCTTCCGATCATGGTCAATGGGCAACTCATCGGCGCCATCGGCGTCGGCGGTATTCCGCCGGCCGAGCGCAACGCCAGCTATGGCGAGGAAAGCTGCGCCCGCGATGCCCTGGAGCAGGTGATCGGCCCGCAGCCGCCGCTGCTTCCCGATTTGGCCGCGCAACGCAACAACAACCAGGGTGGTGGCCGCGGTCCGCGCAACAATGGCGCGCCAGCCCAATAAGGTCCGCACCGTCAATCGAGGCAAGCGCTCGGCAGGCAAAATATGAACGACCTGCCGCTGCGCCTGTCCGATGGCACTCTCATCTATCTCGATTGCTCGCTTGGCACGATCACGACCTATGTCCTGCTCGAGCAGGAAGCGTGGTTCGAGAAAGAGGCGCAGTTCGTTCCATTGCTGGTGAAACCCGGCATGACCGTGCTCGACATCGGCGCGAATGTCGGGGTTTACAGCCTGCCGCTCGCGCGCCGCGCCGGGCCGGACGGGCGCGTCTATGCTTACGAGCCTGCGGGCGAACCGCGCCGGCTGCTGGAGAAAAGCCGGGATGCGAACGGCCTGCACAATCTCCACGTCATAGCAGCCGCTGTGTCGGATCGGCCGCGGCAGGCGCATCTTGCGATCGGTGGTTCCAGCGAATTGAACAGCCTGGCCGCCGATGCGTTCGGCGAGTCGGTTGCTGTCACCTCGCTCGATGAGGAGGAGGTTCTTCGCAACTGGGGTTCGCCTGATTTTGTGAAGATCGATGCGGAGGGCGAAGAGCGCCGCATTATCGAAGGCGGCCATGGATTTTTCACGCGCCATTCGCCGCTTGTGATGTTCGAAGTCAAAGCGGGCGAGGTAACGGACGCAACCATTGCCGATGCATTCCGCGCATTGGAATATCGGATTTTTCGTCTTCTGCCGGGTGCGCCGATCCTCGTGCCCGTCGAACCCGCCGAGACGCTCGATGCGTATGAATTGAATCTGTTCGCGGCTAAGTCCGACCGTATTGCGGCGCTTGCCAAGGATGGCTTTGTGGCGGAGGCTGCGTATGGGTGGTCACCGAGCGCCGATGAACGCACCCATGCATTGGATCTGTTGAATGCCCAGGCTTTTGGCCCGGCCCAGGCGAGACTTTCCGCGTCCGCCATAGGCTCCGCCTATCGCGATGCCCTGGCCGGCTACGCGATGTGGCGCTCGCAAGCTGCGGCCCCGTCACTCCGCTATGCGGCGCTGCGGTTCGGGTATGACACGCTGGCTGCGCTTTGCCGCGCCGAGCCAAATGCGGCCCGTCTTTCGACTTTGGCCCGCATGAGCTGGGAATTGGGTTACCGCAAGAACAGCATCGCAACGCTGGAAGCCCTTGTTGCCAAGGCCCGCGAAGGCTCTCAGCTCAACGAACCGTTCTGGCCTGCCAATGCGCGGTTCGATTCCATTGCGCCGCCCGCGAGCATTGGACATTGGTTCATGATCTCGTTTCTGGAGCAACTCGAACGGGCAAGAGCCTTCTCTTCCCGGTTCGCAGGCGGGAGCGCGAATCTCGATTGGCTGCGCCAGCAGCCCTTCGCATCCACCGAAATCGAGCGGCGTTATGTGTTGACGCATTTGGCGGCTGGCAAGCGGCTTGCCGTCCCGGAACGGCTATGCCGCCCGGCGCAGGATCATCACAACGCCGATCTCTGGCGCTCCGGCGCGATCCCCAATACGCTGGCGCCTCGATAAAAGAGGGTAGGAGCAAACCCGTATGCAATATCTGCACACCATGGTTCGTGTCGCGAATATCGAGAAGAGCCTGGCCTTCTATTGCGGCCTCTTGGGCTTGAAGGAGATGAGCCGCACCGAAAACGAAAAGGGCCGCTTCACGCTGGTTTTTCTTGCCGCCCCGGGCGATCAGGATTTGGCGCGCGAACGCAAAGGGCCGATGGTGGAATTGACCTACAATTGGGATCCGGAAGCCTATACCGGCGGGCGCAATTTCGGCCACCTCGCCTATCGGGTGGATGACATTTACGCCATTTGTCAAAAGCTGATGGATGGCGGCGTTACTATCAACCGGCCGCCACGCGATGGGCATATGGCGTTCGTTCGCTCGCCCGACGGGATCTCCATCGAGCTGTTGCAGCGGGGACCCGCACTGCCGCCCGCCGAACCTTGGGTCTCCATGCCCAATACCGGCGCCTGGTGACTCGGCGGATTGGCGGACGATATCGATGGGTTTGTATCGCGGGCGCCGCATCGTAACGGGGCATGATTCCGAAGGCCGCTCTATCGTCATTTCCGACGGGCCGCCGGAGAATGTCGTTCCCAATCCGTCGGATCCGGATCGGGGCCATATCAATTTCTGGAAGACGGAAACCTCGCCTGCGGACAACAGCGTGTATCTGGACCCGATGGCGGGACCGCCTTGTCCGCTCGCACCGCCCAAAGGCGGGACCATGTTCCGCTTCTTCCAGATCGCGCCGGAGAAGAACGAGGCCGGGCTTTCGGCGGCCGAGCGCGACCGCCGCATGGCCCAGATGTTCGAAGCCGCGGGCGCCCCCGAGGCGCGCCTTTCCATGGCCCGCCACCCCTCGATGCACCGCACCGACTCGGTCGACTATATCGTGGTGCTGAAGGGCGAAGTGACCGCGCTTCTGGATGTGGGCGAAGTGAAGATGAAACCCTTCGATGTGCTGATCCAACGCGGCACCAATCATGGGTGGAAGAACGATAGCGAGGAACCGGCACTGCTCGTGGCGGTGCTGGTGGACGCCGATCCTTTGCCGCGCTGATCCGGGTTTTGCGGCGCACCATCCGGTCCCTGGGGGTAGCGCCGATTTCGCGGGTGGGATGAGCCCACGGGGTGGACAGACGGCGCCGCGTCACCTATATCCCCTCACCCTCCACGAGGGACATGACGCGGGGTGGAGCAGCCCGGTAGCTCGTCAGGCTCATAACCTGAAGGTCATAGGTTCAAATCCTATCCCCGCAACCAAAAAGCCAGCTAACTCTATAAGTTAGCTGGCTTTCTCGCTTCGAACGTCTGCCAATTGCAAAGCGATCAGCAAGCGCATACCGGCGCGATTGAACAGAACTTAACTTTCGCGCGCCATACTGAAGATGGTGGTTTTCGCCTCCGAGCTGGCCGCCTATTCGCCGCCATTTTGAGAGAAGCGACCAGTGATCCATCCGAGCGCGGAGCCGGACGCAAACGAAACTTCGCCGGACCCGCCTCGTTCCCTGTGGCGGGATCGTGCCGCGCCGCTCGCACAGCTGTTCACGCGTTCCTGGTCGATCGGAATCGTTTTGCCGGCGATGACGTGCCTGTTGGTGGCAGGCCTTTTGGGTGACGTTGCCATGCGTGCGCAACAGGCGTGGCAGACCCGCCAGGAATCCCAGCAGATCTCCAGCAATGTCACCGCGCTGAGGCAGCTTTTCGACGCGGTCACGAATTTCCGCCTGGAACGCGGTGCTATGAACTTTGCGCTTGTGGCGTCGGCACCGGTCAGCGGTTCTACCCAGGCTCAGATTGCCGCCTTGCGTATGAAATCCAGGGCCAGCCTGAAATCGGCGCTGGCCATGCTCGGCCGGGACGAAACACAGGCGTCCGCAGCCCAAACCGGCAGCATACGTCAGCATTTGCTGGCGCTCGATGTATTGACCGCCCAAGCGGACATCGCTCTGCGTCAGCCGGGCGAAGCGCGTCCCGGCGCACTTCGCACCCGGCTTGCGTCGGCATCCGATGATTTGACCCAATCCGTTGATGGTCTGATCTATCGCCTGGCCAACAGCACCAGGTCGCCGGACGCGGTGGTCGCGATTCTCCTTCGGGTCGCGCACAATGTATGGCTGGTGCGTTCCACGGTCGGCAACGACCGCTTTCTCTTTACGTCGGCCGTGCGCAGCGGCGAACCGCTGGCGCAGGAGAAGCTGCGCGCCTTTGGCGCGCTTGCCGAACAGATCAAAGGAAGATGGGCGCTCGTCCAAGAAGATATTCGCCCCCTTACCGCAGCGCCGCAATTCCGCAAGGCGATCGAGGGAGTCGAACGGGACTATTTCGCCGATCTTCCCGCCAAGCGTCAGCGTATCACGGACGGCCTTGCCGCCGGAACGCCCATTGCCGAATCATTGGCCGAATGGCGCGCGCAGTCGGCACGCGCTCAGGCCAATATGGTCAGTGTAATGAATATCGCGCTCGACCTTGCCGACGATGAGGCGGGCAACGCGTCTGCCGAGGCCGGGAAAGATTTCGTTCTCGCCCTCATGTTGATGGGCGTGGTTTCTGGAATCGGCACATTCACGGTGTTTTACGTCTTCCAGAAGATCGTTCATCCGATCCGGAAGATTACCGGCGCGATGCTGTCCGTCGCCAATGGCGAACTCAATTACGAGGTGCCGTTCGAATCGCGGTCCGACGAAATTGGCTTGCTCGCCCGCTCCTTGCGCGTGTTTCGCGACAATGCCGTCGAGACCCAGCAATTGCACATTGCCAAGGCGAGCGCCGAAGCGGCGAACCGCACGAAATCGGACTTCCTGGCCAATATGAGCCACGAACTTCGTACGCCGCTCAATGCCATTCTCGGCTATTCCGAGATCATCAAGAACGCGATGTTCGGGCCGCTAAGCGAACGATATCGCGCGTACAGTTCCGACATCTTCAACAGCGGTACGCATCTGCTCAATCTCATCAACGAGGTTTTGGACCTGTCGAAATTGGAAGCGGGCCAATTCGAACTCTATGAGGAAGATGTCGATCCTGCCGAAATCGTTCGTGCGGCCATGCAACTCGTCGAGCCGCTGGCGGAAAAGGCGAAACTGGGTTTATCGCTTGCGCTCGCCGGCTCTTTGCCGCATTTGCGCGCGGACGAGCGGCGCCTGAAACAGGTCCTCATCAATCTCCTGTCCAATGCGGTGAAGTTCACGCCCGAAGGCGGTTCGGTGCGTGTCTCGGTAACCCTGGAAACCGATAGCCTGGTCATCGAAGTCCGCGATACCGGCATCGGAATGTCGCCCGACCAAATCCCCAAGGCGCTGCAGGCCTTCCGCCAAATCGACAGCAAGATCAGCCGCAAACATGTCGGCACCGGTTTGGGGCTGCCTCTGGCGAAGCATCTTGTCGAATTACACGGCGGGATGCTCGTGTTCGACAGCAAAGTCAATTTCGGCACCACCGTCAGGGTCGTTTTGCCGCCGGAACGCACGCTCCCGCGCGAAATTCCAAGCGCTTCCACAGCGACAGGTTGATCGCGACGGCTTACGCCGCCCTTGCCGAATCCCTGCCTGTCTTCAGCTCCTGTTTGGCGGCCTCGGTTTCGAGTTCTTTGGCGCAGTCCTGCGCAATCGCCGCCACGTCCGGGTCGTACAGGCTTTCCGCCAGCAGACGGTAGAGTTCCGCTCGCGTCCTCAGTCGCACAGCCAATGTTCGGGACGATTCCAGCCTGCCGGACGGGCCGCTGAGCACAGACTCGGCGCCATTGTCCTGAAAATCGTCCTCGGACGGGTTTAGCATCTCTGCCCTGTGATTCGTGCCCCAAGACAAGCATTGACCGTGGTGGTTAATGAGACGTTAACGCGAGCCCCTCCATCTATGGCTTTCCGCAAGATCTTGGGTTCCCAAAAGTTCTTCCTCTCACGGTTTGCGGGTAATGTGGCTTACCCGGGCACCTGGCCAGGAGCGCCCCGCGATTTCGGGAACCCCCCGATGCGGTCGCGCGCTTTGCTTTTGCCCCGCACGCGATGGAGAGGATGATGCCCATTTTCGGCCCTGCGGCTAATTTTGAGTTGCCGAATTGGCTGATCGCGCTCCTCCTGTTGGTGGGAGCTGTGGTCGTGGCTCTCGTCTCCGACCAAATCATCACTGGCACCGTGAGGCGGCTGGTCGGCTCCAACCATGTCGTAAGGTCTGTGCTTGACCGAACGCGGGGCGTGGTGCGGTTCGGTTTTATCCTGCTGGCGTTGGCGATTGTCCTGCCCATGGTGCCCTTGGCGCCTGTCACGACCAACGCAATCCACAAATTTATGATTGCCGGCCTGATCCTCCTGATGGGATGGGTGGCCCTGCTGGCTTCCAATCTGGTGGCGGACCGCTATGTCAGCCGTTTGCACGCCAGCGATCTGGGGGCGCGCAAAGCGGTGACCCAGGTTAAAATGCTGAAGGTGATCGGCGGCGGCCTCATCATCACATTGGCAATCGCTTTTGCGCTTATGACATTCGATTCCGTGCGCCAATTCGGAATTAGCCTGTTTGCTTCCGCGGGCTTGGCAGGTTTGGCCGCGGGCATCGCGTCGCGCTCGATCCTGGCCAATCTGTTCGCCGGACTCCAGCTCGCGCTCACCCAGCCTATCCGCATCGACGATGCCATTGTCGTGGAAAATGAATGGGGCACCGTCGAGGAATTGACTTCGACCTATGTGGTCGTGCGGCTATGGGATTTGCGCCGTCTCATCGTTCCGCTCGCCTATTTCATAGAAAAGCCGTTTCAGAATTGGACGCGCGAGTCGACGCAAATATTGGGCACCGTTTTGCTGCATGTCGATTATGCAACCTCGGCGCGGCGCCTGCGTGAAAAGCTCATGGAGATTTTGAAGGCATCAAAATTGTGGGACGGTCAGGTCGGAATTTTGCAAGTCACGGATGCGACCGAGAACACGGTCGTGATCCGAGCGTTGGTAAGCGCCGCGACGGCCGACGCCACTTGGGACCTGCGCTGCGAAGTGCGCGAAAAGCTGATCGCCTTCATGCAAAGCGAATATCCGGGCGCATTGCCCCGGCGGCGTAACGAAACCGTGCTGTCACGCGCAAATGGCCGCGACGATGCGGAAACCGGTTTGCCTTTCGCCAATTAAGCCGGAAAACGTTCCAACGCGTCCAAGGCTTGCTGGCACCCAGCAATGATTTTGCGCATAACCGCGGGCGGCAGGGAGACGTTCAGCGTGGCGCCTGCCTTTGTCAAAAGCGTCAGCACAATCTCGCTCGGATTGTTGGGGTGGGCGCCGAATGCGCTTTGCGCGTCGGCGATGGGAAGGGCTCGGGTTGCCGGTGTGGTCCCACTCTCATCCTTTCGCAATTGCTGTTTTTGTTCGAGATGTCCGCTGGCCGCGAGAAATGCCGTCGTGACAATGGAAGCCAGCTCGGGCGTGAATGCGATGGCCCGCGTATCCCCGTCATTGAACGTGCATTGAACGAAGCCAAGCGTGTCTTGGTTCGTTGTTCCCACGCCGAGTACGCGGTCGATGATCACGCCTTCCATGTGTTGCCCCACGCGTTTGTTGCCGCTTCTGTTCGTGAACGAAACTTTAACGTAGCCGGGCCAGCAATGAAGTAACGCCGAAATTCACCATGAATCAAAGATGAACTTCTTCATTCCATTTTGAACGAGTATGAAACTCTCGTACTCGCAGTCATGCATGGTTCGTTGCGTGTATAGGAAGTCGGGATGGAAGGGGGACTTCCTCCCGGCTTCTGGATAAGATCCTGCACAAAGCGCGCCTGCCGCGCGATGTTGCCGAGAGGGGAATGCCAGGACAATTGGCGGTCTTTCGCCAGCAGATTGTTCTGTTCCGGGATTGACCGGGACAGTTCACTTCATCGTCCGATTTTCCAAATAATCCTGGTTTGTCCAGGAAAACAGAATCGCGATCACCCAATCCACCCGCTCCGAATATCCAAATTGTGGATCGGTCGCTAAAATCAATTGTCCGGTTTTCGGGTCATAGCCCGTTGCGGCGAACTTGGCAGTGGCTTTGATTTCGGCTCTTTTGAATAGGTTCAGCGAAGGCAGCAAAATGCCACCGCTGGCGACAGTCGGCACCACCGGCAATGTCAGGCTCGGCGTGCCGACATAAAGGCCCTTTTCGTCAGTGGAGAGCGCGCCGGCCCTCACCTGCACAATGGCCTCTGCGGACGCCTTGTCATCGACCAAGAATGCCCCATGGCGCAGCAAACGGTCCCGAATTGCGAGCGTTGCGTAGTTTGCGTCGGGTGCGTTGATGTAGGTGGCGTCCAGAAATATCTTTATGCGGGGTGGAATTTGCTGCGCGAGTTTCTCGGCGGCCCGGTCTGCCGCGGTTGAAATCAGGAGTTGCTCCTCCGCCGTGCGGGGCGGGCTGGTAAGCCTCTCACTCGTGCATCCCGCCAGCAACAGCAAGAATGAAGCGATTGCGGATGTTCCACTCGCTGAATTGCGCATAGGCAAGCTCCCGCCAATGCGGAAGTAATCGCTGCTCCCCGCAAAAGGTTGCTGGAACCGCGCGGCATTCGCGCGTTGTCAGCGTTGCGCTCCTTTTGAATGTGGCACGCCCCATCACCACATTTGCCTCCCAGCAATGTGGAGAATACGGGCGGCCATGAGAAACCCGCCTCGGCTTGCGGCAATCTCCCCGGAGGACCTGCCATACGAATTGCACCGGAATTGCACCGAAATTCGCCCCAAAAAAGCTACGAAGGGTGAATTCCTGCGGTTCACCTGCGCTTGGCTTCGAGCCAAGCAATGGCGTCCGCGGGATTTTCAAAGGTGCGATGACGGGCATTCACAAACAGGATCTGCACAACCTTGATGATGGCATCGAACACATTGTTGCGCACCACATAGGCCACGCGCGATTGCCCTTCTGCGCTGCCAAGTCCCATATCGCGGATGGTGTGGAGCGCGCGCCAGTCGACCGCCCCAGTGAAGCGTGTCAAATCGACGAGCGTCCGCATGCTTGCGTGGACTGCGCCTTTTTCGACGCCTTTGCGGAAGCATTCGACCAGGCTTTGTCCACTCGGCTCACCATCGGCGATGACATAAAGCCGGTCAAAAGATGCCTTCAGTCTAATTTGCGCCGAAGCCGGTCCGCTGCTGATGAAAATGGTGTTTTCATTGGATTGCTGAAAATCGGTAAAAAATTTATCGGTGCGCCCCGCCACTCAAATCCCCATGTTGAAAATCAGCGGCGTCCCCCAACCGCAAATCGAATCACTCCGCATCCTAGGGGGTCGATATAAATTTGGGCAATCGGACGAAGGCAGGTGCCGCATGAAAGCTTCGACATCACCGGTTGTTCTGCCGGTCAGCCGCTGAGAGTGGAACTTCCCGCGCCCGGTCGCGTTGCGGGATTGGGAAGGCGGGGGCTGAAGCGCAAGGAGGCTGACGTTATGGCCAAAGCATCGATGGGACAGAGGAAGACGGAAGGGCGCGTCATGCATGAATTCAAGCATGGCGAACTCAAAAGCGGCCGAGGCGGCAAAGGCGGCAAAGTGAAAAGCCGCAAACAAGCGATCGCCATCGCGTTGCACGAAGCGGGCGCCTCGAAATATGACAGTGCGGCCAAACGCAAACAGAGCCTCGCCAAGACCAAGCGCAAAGAGGCGAAGGGCGAGACTGCCCAGCAGGAACGCGAAGGCAAGTCGCGTATCGGTGCCCGCGGAAAACGCGAAAGCTCTCGCGCCATGGGCGGCAAGAACGCCAAAACGCCCACCAAACGCCGCACAAGCGGAACACGCACGGGGAGTACCCGTACGGGTGGCGCCCGCAAAACCGCCCGCTCGACCGGGCGGAAGCGCAAAGCGTCGTGAACCGGCCTTCGAATTCCCGCAGCAGTGCCGGCGCGCAATCCCACCGCGCCGGCCGTTGCGCTTACAATTTGACCGCTCCCTCACAAATTGCACGGTAGAGCTCGGGGGTCAGTTTCCCATACTGACCGGTCGCGGCATCGCGCAGATAAAGCGGATCGGGAATCGCTGTGGGATCGAAACCCTGCTTCTGCAGCTCGATCTTGCGCTGCTTGAACGTGCTGGTGGTTTCGATCGCATCGCGAAAGCGCAGGAAAATGGGGCGCGCGAAAAACGGCAGGTTCTTTTCGAGGTAGCTTGCGAGACCGGCCAGATCGAAGCCTGCACCGGTGACGAGCGCGGCCATGCCAGCCTTGCCTTCGCCGCCCGGAACCTCCACGCCGTAGACATTCGCCTCTTTAACCCCCGGGAACACGGACAAAGCCTCGGCCACTTCCGAAGTCGCGACGTTTTCGCCTTTCCAGCGAAACGTGTCGCCCGTGCGATCGACGAAATAGAAATAGCCAAGGGCATCGCGCCGCATCAGATCGCCGGTGCGAAACCACGCATCGCCGGGCGTGAAGGCGTTGCGCAGAATCTTTTTTTCCGTGTCGGCCGAATTGGTATAGCCATCGAACCGCGAACGCGGATCGTTGGGATCGATCAGGCCAACGGCCTCGCCAATTTCGCCATTGGCGGTTTCGCTGCAAAGCCCGTCGGCCCCGCGTATGGGAACGCCCTTTTCGAGATCGTATCGCACGAGCCTGATCTTCTGGATACCGCGGGCATATCGCGGCACGCGACCGATGGCGCCGATCTTGCCGTCATAATTGATCATGCCGACATTGCCTTCGGTGGCACCGTAAAATTCCATGATGTGTGGGATTTGGAAGCGCTGCTGGAACTTCGGCCAGATCTCCGGACGCAAGCCATTGCCGATGGCCACGCGCAAACGATGATCGCGCTCGTGCGGATGGTCGGGCGTGTTCAGGAGATAACGGCAAAGCTCGCCGATATATTGGAACAGGGTCGGGCGATAGCGGTGGCAATCGTCCCAAAATTCGGTCGCGGAAAACCGGCTCCGCACCACCACCGAGCCGCCACCCAGAAAAGGCGGGCCGAGGGCCGCAATGCCTCCGGCCGAGTGGTAAAGCGGCAGCACGTCATACATGCGATCTTCCGCGCCGCCGTTCACCGCGCCCTGGAACGCGCTCATGATATGAATAAGACGCATGTGGCTGATATTTGCCGCCTTGGGCAGGCCGGTCGTACCCGAAGTGTAGATGTACAGCGCCTTGTCGCGGCAGAAAATTTCGCTTCGGCTGTCCGTGGGCATCGGCGCACCGGACTGAACAGTCAGCACCGCATCGAGGTCTTCGCATCCTTCCGTTGCGCCTCCGGTGGCCCAAAGCTTGGGATGCGTTTCCAAAAGGCCAACTGCGGTCGCGTAGTTCTCGGCGAGTTCGCTGCCAAGGATCAGGTGTTTTGCACCGGCCAACCCAATGGAATGGGCGAGGGGCTGGCCGGTCAAATTGGTGTTGACCAGAG
>DATARE010000394.1:0-3098 GCA_036264295.1 Micropepsaceae bacterium
CCTATGACATCGTGAAGGGCTGGCCAAAGGATATCAGCACCGTTCCGGGAAACGAGAAATGGACCTGGGGCGCAGGCCAAAGCATCTATGCCGAAAGCCCGGACCGGATTTATGTCCTCCAGCGCGGCGAACTGCCGAACATCAAGCGCCCCGCCACCAAGAAGCTCGACGAATTCGGCCCCAGCGTGTTGTTCCCCATCGGGCGGCTGCCCTATCGCGATGCGACGGTGTCGTCGCCGCCGGCCGCCGGTGGGACCGGTCAGGACCCGCGCGACGGTATGCGCCTCTATTACGGCAAGCTCGGCGTCGATGCGAATTGGGAAAACTGCATCGTGGTCATCAATTCCAAGGGCGATATCATCGAGCGCTGGACGCAATGGGACAAGATCCTGAAGCGGCCGCATTTCGTCGCCGTCAATCCCTATGATCCGGAAAAGCATGTCTGGATCGTCGACGACCACATGCACGCGATCTACAAATTCACCCATGACGGCAAGACGCTGCTGCAGACCATCGGCACGCCGGAGCAGGAAGGCGCGGACGGCACGCATTTCAACCGGCCGACCTATATCGCCTGGCTTCCCGACAGCACCATGTTCGTGGCCGATGGTTACAATGGCACGCGCGTGGCGAAGTTCGACAAGGATGGCAAATTCCTGATGGCATGGGGCCAGAAGGGCTCGAACGGCAGCGACAAGCGCCCCGGCTATATGAACAATGTGCACGGCATCGCGGTCGATCCGCAGACGCGGCGCGTGTTCGTGAACGACCGCGGCAATCATCGCGTCCAGGTGTTCGATGAGAACGGCAAGTTTCTTTACGATTGGAGCTTCGGCGAAGAACCGTCGGACATCCACCTGATCTATATCGGCGCGGACCGCACGCTTTGGGCATTCGATCGCGGAACGTCGAAGATGCTGAAATACGATCTGGAAGGGCACCTCCTTTATTCCTGGGGCACCTGGGGCGATTTTCCCGGCGGCTTCTGGGGCGTGCACGGCTTCTCGGTGGATCAGGAAGGCAATTTCTACGTCGCCGAAGTGGATGCCGGACGGGTGCAGAAATTCGCGCCTCGTCAGGGCGTGAATCCGAACTTCACGGTCGGCAAGCAGGTCTATTCCGCCTGGAAGTAGAAGGAGCCAAAGCGATGACGATGCGATCTTGCCTCATGGTGGCGGCGGCCGCGATTCTCATGACCAGCACCGCCAATGCCGCGGAGATTCACGTCATCGCTTCGCCCGGCGTGCGCGAAGCCTATAATGAATTGGTGCCGCAATTCGAAAAGGCAAGCGGCAACCGCGTCACAATCGTCTGGGACGGCGTCACCAATGTTGCCAAGCGGGTGGCGGCGGGCGAGGCGGCGGACGTCGTCATCCTGCCCGCGGCCCAGATCGAAGACCTGACCAAACAGGGCAAGCTTGTCGCGGGAAGCCGCGTCGATCTGGCCAAATCCGGCATCGGCGTGGCTGTGCGGTCCGGCGCGCCCAAGCCCGACCTCCGCTCCGGCGAGGCGCTCAAGAACGCGCTGCTCAAGGCCAAAGGGATTTCCTATTCCACCGGTCCGAGCGGGGTCTATATCGCGCAACTCATTCAGAAATGGGGTATCGGCGATGCCGTCAAAGGCAAAATCGTCGTTGCGCCGACCAATACGCCGGTCGGCGAAATCCTTTTGCGGGGCGACGCCGACATCGGCTTCCAGCAGGTGAGCGAACTCATAAATATCAAAGGCATCGATTTTCTCGGACCGTTGCCCGCCGATGTGCAGGAAACAACGGTGTTTGCGGCCGCTCTTCACAAAAGCGCGGGCACACCCGAGGCGGCGAAAGCCTTGGTGAAATTCCTGAGCGCGCCTGCTGCTGCGGCGGCCTTCAAGAAGGCAGGAATGGAGCCGGGCTGACCGCCACCGCGCTTAACAGGACCTGATCGCTGAGCATCGCGTTTTCGACTTTGGCGATGCTGAATCCCGCTTGCGCGGCGAGCGGCGCAAACCCCTCGAGCCCGCGGGGAATCAATGTGAATCCCGTTTCGGCAATCATGCGTTTGCGCGTCTCGTCCCCGCGAGTTACCGAACCGGCAACCTGTTTTGCGCCTCCTCCATCCGCGTGCAGCGCTTTCAAATTCGCGACAATGGCCGCATCGCTTCCATATTCGAACAACGCACCTTCGGACGATGCTGCGATAATACTGTTCTTAGCCGCCAATTCGCGAACGAGCTGTTCCAGCAGCGCGGGCGCGTTCCAATCATAGCACCGGTGGTCCATGACGATGTCCAGCCCATGAAGCGGGCGGCCTGTGGCTTTCAGGGCGTCCAGCGCGTTGGCGCCGAAAAACGGGCCCTCCTCATCGGAGTCCAGAACATGAATGGCAATGGGCCGCTTCAACAGCTCGGGCCGCGTGCGATTCAAGTGGACAAGAGCATTGATGCTGTCGAGCGCCGGTCCGCCGCCAATATTGATTAAATCCAGCGGCGCGTTTTGCGCGTCCAACAAATCCGCGATGAGACCGTCGCAGAGGAGGCGGGCCGTTTGCTGCATCCGCAGACGCAGAAGCGGAACATGCGGCGAGGCCGCGAATTTCCGGTCGATCTCGCTGTTAAAGGGCGGAACAAGATTGCCGGTGCCGAGCTTCATCATGTAGGTGCTGATGCCATCCAGAAAGCCGGCTTTGGATTGAAACAGCGATCGCACCAACAAAGACTTCTTTGCCGCTGAACGCAGCATCATGCGCATGATGAATTTTGGAACAAGCCGCCGCTTGCGTTCGCTTTCGACAAAGGCCGCGTACAACGCGCGTACGGTATTCGGATCCTCCGGTACGGCGAACCGTGGATTGGTGAAGTCGATGACGGGTAGGTCTATCCCGCTTCGCGTTTTCGCAAAGACCACGGCTTCGCTTTGCGGTGATTGGGTTTGTGCGTCCATCCTGCCTCCATGCCGGATTGGCTCGGCGCAGGCAAGTATTTGTGGAGGCGAGCGGGTGGCGCGTGGTGCCGGCTAGCGGCGCAGCTTCAGCGTGTCGAGAGCGGCCAGGCCCTTAGCGAATGTTGCGGTCCAGTCGCCGGCGATTTCAGGCATGATGCAGCGGCAGGCCGGCGCGAA
>DATARE010000400.1:0-4636 GCA_036264295.1 Micropepsaceae bacterium
CGCAATGAAGGGATTTGATCGCCGATGGCCGGAACCCGTTTACGCATCTCCTTGATGGGCGTTGCGCTCGCAATCGCGCTGCCGCTGCAAGCCTCCGCGGCCGGCGTGGCGGCGAGCGAACAACAACGGATGGAGCAGGCCTTTGCCAGCAAACTGGAAGCCGATCAGCAAAAAGCGCAGGACAAGCTGATTGCCGGCAAAACCACCGCCTTGCTGAACGATCCCGCCACACCGGTTATCGGCAATCCGAAAGCCGATGTCGCGGTGATCGAATTCTTCGATTACACCTGCCCCTATTGCAAAGCGGTCGAGCCGAGAATCCAGAAACTTCTCAAAGACGACAAGAACGTGAAATTGGTGGTCAAGGAATTTCCGATCCTGACGCCGGAATCGCTGGTCGCCAGCAAGGTGGCGCTCGCCGCGGCCAAACAGGGCAAATACGAAGAATATCACCAGGCCTTGATGAATTTCAAAGGCCGCCTCACCAATGACGTAATCTTCGACACGGCCAAGGAGGTCGGGCTCGACGTGCCGCGCCTGCGCAAGGACATGCAAGCCCCCGAAGTTACCGATGCGATCATCGCCAATTTCAACCTGGCGCGCGGCTTGCGCATTTTCCAGACACCGGCCTTCATCGTCGGCGGGCATATGCTCACCGGCGCATCGTCCGATATCGATTTCCCGAAAGTGGTCGCCGCCGCGCGCGGGAAGTAGCGTGTCTAGCCGCGCTTCGGATTGAGTAACCTCAAACTCTCACCATGGCCGGCCGCTGAGCCGGCCAACCAGCCGGCGAGCGTCCGCGAGCCGATGATTTCTTTTGCGCCCGCAGACGCGGGCTTACTGGATGGCAGGGTCATCCTTCGACAAGCTCAGGATGAGGCCCTTATCCTTTGCGGTTATCGAGCGCGAAGCGGTTGTATTTCATGCCCGCCAGCATGATCGTGTAATAGAGCACATAGTGCAGCTCGTTGCCGACCGTGCCCCAGTCCTGCCGCGTCAGATTGCCGAACACCAAAATCAGCATCAGCGCGGCGCCCAAAAGCAGCGCCCAGCGCGTGTAAAGCCCGATGATCGTCAGCGTGCCAAGCGCAACCTCGATATAGGGCAGGACGAACAGGAACCCGATCACGAACCACATCGGCAACAAAGGATTGCCGACGAAAATCTGCGATTCCTTGGCGACCCAGGCATCGACACCGGTGATCATCCGCATCGCGCCGTGAAAGAAGATCACCACACCCATGGAGAAGCGGAAGAAGGAATAGGCAAGTTCCGCGTCGCTGACGCCCGCCAGAATACCGGAGCGCCGGCCGGTGGCCGCTTCGAGTGCCGGCATAGATGCGCTTCTGTCCGTCATGAATTCCTCCCTGTTTGGGGGAGTTTCACACTTCCGGTTTGGGTTTGGCAACCGGTTCTGGAACTCCCAAGACGGGCTTGCCGTTTATTCGATGGTCCCGAATGGCGCAGGGGCGGCTACGGAGAAGCACATGTCCTATACCCGCTTTGGCGCGATGGTTGCGGTTTCGACCGTGGTGATGTTCGGGCTGATGTATCTCAACACCTATGCGCTGGACCATGTGTGGTTCAGCCAGACGCGGGTGTGGATGGCGGTCATCATGGGCGCGGTGATGGCGGCGATCATGTTGGGGTTCATGCGGAAAATGTATCCCAGCCGCCAGACCAACCTGGCGATTGCCGCCGGCTGTGTCATCGCGTTTGCGGTCTCCCTCTGGCTCGTGCGCAGCCGGGACACCGTGGACGACGTCTCTTACATGAAGGCCATGATTCCGCATCATTCGATCGCCATCATGACGAGCGAACGGGCCCATATTCACGACCCGCGTGTCCGCAAGCTGGCGGATGGCATCATCCAGGCGCAGGTCAGGGAGATTGCAGAGATGAAACAATTGGTGGGCGATTTGGAGCGGAACCCCGCCCCGTCCGGAGCGCCCGATTTGCCGCCCTATGACAGGACAGCGGCGCGATAAGCGACCGGCGATTGACGCAGAGAACGGTTCTTACCAACCCGCGCGGGGCCGCCGGAAGGCGATTTCCAGAAACAGAGCGGCGCCCGGCGCGGTGGTGTAACGGGCTGGCAGTTTCTGGCGGCGGGTGAAAGGCTGCGGATTGTAGCCCGTGCCGGAGATGGAAGCCGCGGTGTCGAGCGGTGCGATGAGTCCCGAGAAGATAGCCATGGCGAAGTCCTCCGTGATCCGAGGAGGATTTTGCCAAAACCGGCGCCACAAACTATCCGGGAATGATACTTAAGGGACTCTGCGTATCGGATTGCACCATTTTGTTAGTGGAATTTGTCAAGTGCATCCTTTGTCGGCTTCGAGAGGACGAGTGTTTTCTCGTTCAGCCGCTCGACGCCATTCGAATAGGAATAAGGATCGGTAGGATCAGCCGGCCTGGGAATGTTCAGAGCCTTAAGGCTTGCCGGAACCAGCTCCTTCGCAAGCCTTTGCGCAAGCCGCTTGCGAGATTCATATGGTTCACCAAGCGTTTTCGCGGTCATCATCGCATAGGACAAGATGCTGACATAGGAACCCTCACGTACCGTCGACTGACTGAACAGATAATTTACGTCGCCGGAATAGATGTTGGCATCGGTGACACCGACATAGATCGTTTTCGGATCTTTGGAGCGCAGCGAGATTAACGCATCCCCAAACCTATCGAGATACGGATCGACGCGATACTGGCCCGGCCGAGTCGCGAGATTCTGGACATAAGAACGCATGGAATAACGTGCAAGCGGATCGGCATTCGCAACCGTGCGCATGAGTTCCGAGCCATAACGCTCCGTGTCCCAGCCCGTGAAATCCACAGTGGGGCCCTGTTTTTGCACGATCGTTTGCTGGATTGCCCGCTGATCCATTGGCCGATCCGGGTTCTCAAACCGAAATGCACTGCTCAAGCGTTCGATCTTTGTAGGAATGTTGGTGATGGTTTCATAGATTTTTGCAGCCTCGCCCAAGAGCCCAATATCGGCATTGCCGAGCGGAACTAAAACAACCCGCAGTCCACGATCATCCTTGTTCACCAGGGGCATAGCGTCGATATCCGGACGCTTGGCATTTAGATATTGTGCAGCCCGCGCGAGAAGTTCCGGGCTCTCCGCATTATCCAGCACGGCCCGCGCGCTGTTTTGTGCCGCATCCTTCTCCGGTGCGTTTGCAGCAAAATCCATTTGTGCTTCGAAGTCGAATGGTGTTGTCCCGATGATATTCCGCAACACAATGATTGCATCCGTGAGGTCGCCGCCCTTCAGCAACTGCCTGGCAAAATCGCGAAGGTGCACATCCCAGCGCCCCATTTCGACATTTCCTGCCGACATGGCATCTTCATATCGCTGGCGATTGACGAAACCGATGAGCTGTGTGTAAGCGGCATCGAGCTGCAGGGGCTTCTGCGCGGCATAAGTCCAGAACTGCACCGACGACGGCAACCGGAAGACGAAAGAATTTACATAGCCCATGCCGCCCGACCATTCCGCACGATATTCGGAATCGTTCACCAGCCGGAATTGGCCTCCCGACGCGTTCGCTTGCTCGTTCGCATATTTCACCGCATTGGTAAGAACGGTCCTGCACAGATCACTTTGGCAAGGGAAATATTCAACCGTCAAAATCGTAGCGCGGTCCTGAGTCGAATAGGCAAAATGCGTGATATTGTTCTTTTCTTCGTGTCCGGCCAGCTGCAGCATCTGTCCGTCCAGCGTGAATATCGGCGCGTAATAGGGATTCAGAAAATTCGGTAGCTCTTGGGCGGTTGCATCCGCCGCGTTGGCGAAGCCCCCGAGCAAAAATGCGCCGAGTGCGGCCAGAATAGTACGGTACATTTTGCCCCCGACCTCTTTAATGCTTGAAAGATTTGCATTTTCCCTGCGTCTGCACAAACCTGAAGAGTATCTCGGTTAATGCAATGGTTTTTCCCGGGTGGGAATCACAAACGCCGCGCGTTTTTCCCTTTTGAGCGGCGTCATAAATCCGTCATGGACACGGCGGTAGCCATTCATTTCGGCGCTGGTTATTCTGAAACTGGGCACTGAAATCGGGGGCATAATGCGCATCACTCGTCTGCGCGCGCGACGCGGAATTGCCGGGGCGGTCATTATCGTCCCTCTTCTTGCGGCTTGCGCCTCAAACACAGGGACATCTGGCGAATCGGCCATGCGCCATGCGCCGCCCGCCGGGATATTATCATCGCGACTCGCCGAGGCTTTCGCTGCCTATGATCGGTACGATTATCGTAGCGCATATGAACTTCTGGAACCGCTGGCACGCTCGGGAAACGCCGCTGCCCAGGCACGGCTGGCACGCATGTATGCCAACGGCTTTGCGGTCACGGCGGATCAAAAGCAGGCCGTGCTTTGGTACCGCCGTGCGGCAGAGCAGAACGATCCCGACGGCATGGCCTTTTTGGGCTTCAAGCTCGAGCACGGGGACGGTGTCGCTCAAGACCTTGCCGAAGCCAAACGCTGGTATGAAAAGGCCGTGGCCGCTGGAAGCGTGGCCGGCATCAACAATCTCGGGCTGATGTATCTGCGCGGCCATGGTGTCGAACGGGATTTCGCTATGGCAAAGCGGCTGTTCGAACAGGGCACTGCGGCCGGACACGTTCCGTCGATGAT
>DATARE010000423.1:0-6075 GCA_036264295.1 Micropepsaceae bacterium
GAGGGGCCGCGGACCTTCAGCACAATATCGGCGTTGGCGAGTGCCGCCGCCTCATCCGGCGCGATGGTGGCCCCGGCAGCCTGATAATCGGCATCCGCAAAGCGCGCGGCTTCCCCGGCGCCAGCCTCCACCACAATGTCGAGGCCGAGACCTTTGAGCTTCTTGACCGTCTCTGGTGTCGCGGCAACGCGCGTTTCGCCGCCGCGCCGCTCTTTGGGAACCGCAACGATCATGGCCATGCGGCCTTCGTGAGGGGTGGGATGATCAACCGTTATGGGTGCGGAAAATGAACAGAAGCGCGGCGAGAACGATGAGAGCGATGGTCCCCCATTTCGCGGCGTTCCAGAAGGCCAGCCATGTCTTCACATGCTCGGTGATGTCCATGGTGCCGCCGGTCGAAGGATCGCTCGGTGAATGATGGTGCTCGGCCATGCCTGTCGTCCCTGTATGAACCGTTGCAAATTCGGCGGCGACTATAGCAAAGCAAGGGCCGGAGCAAAGGCCTCATACCCTGCCGTCCCCAGCAATGAGGCGACCTTTCGTCGCGCCGCTCGGGCGTTTGGCGCGGCCCATCGCATCCGGTGACAGCGGGCACGATTAAGGATGCTTAATTCGGTCTTTACCTTTGGCGGCGACAATGGGGCCCATCAGCCCGCAGGATGCGCGTTCGCCTCATGTCCCAAACGGTCCTTATCGTCGATGATGATCCGGTACAGCGCCGCCTGCTGGAGACCGCGATTTCGCGCCTGGGCCTGGAAACGCTGACGGCGTCCGGCGGCGAAGCGGCGCTCGATCTCCTGCTCTCCTCGCCCGGTGGCGAGCAAATCTCTCTGTTGCTGCTTGATCTTATGATGCCCGAAGTCGATGGCATTCAGGTCCTCACCCGGCTCCGCGCGGTCAATCGGACCACCCCGGTCATCGTTCTGACGGCCAAGGGCGGGATTGATTCCTCGGTCGAGGCGATGCGGGCCGGCGCCAGCGATTTCCTCGTCAAGCCGGCCAGCCCGGAGCGGCTGAAGGTTTCCATCCAGAATGTGCTGAAGCTCGGCGCCCTCAGCAGCGAAGTCTCGCGGCTTAAGAAGAAGCAGCAGAACCGGCTGGGCTTCGAGGATCTGATTGCGACCAGCGCCGCCATGCGCCAGGTCATCCGCATCGGCACCCGGGCGGCGCAATCCACCATTCCGATCCTCATCGAAGGCGAATCGGGTGTCGGCAAGGAGCTCATCGCGCGCGCCATCCAAGGGGGATCGGACCGCGCGGGCAGACCCTTCGTCACGGTCAATTGCGGCGCGATCCCCGACAATCTGATCGAAAGCATCCTGTTCGGACATGAAAAGGGTTCGTTCACCGGTGCAACCGACAAGCATCTCGGCAAATTCCTCGAGGCCGATGGCGGCACGCTGTTCCTCGACGAGATCGGCGAACTCAAACTCGACATGCAGGTCAAGCTGCTGCGGGCGCTGCAGGAAGGCGAAATCGATCCCGTCGGCGCGAAGCGGCCGGTCAAGGTCGATGTCCGCATCATGTCGGCCACCAACCGCGATCTGGCCGAACTGACGCGCGAGGGGCGTTTTCGCGAAGATCTCTATTACCGGCTGAATGTTTTCCCGGTGCTCATCCCGCCTTTGCGCAAGCGGGGCGAAGACATCCCCGCGCTTGCCGAACATTTTCTGACGCGCTTTGCCGCGGAAGAGAACAGAACCGTGATCGGCTTCACGCCCGAAGCAATGGCCATGCTGACCGCGTATTCCTGGCCGGGCAATGTGCGCCAGCTTGAGAACACGATTTTCCGCGCCGTGGTGCTTTGCGATTCCGACAGGCTCGATGTGGTGGATTTTCCCCAGATCGCCAGCGCGATGAACCTCAATCCGCGGGAACGTTCGGCCATACCGGCCTATGGCGCAGTGGGTGCGCCAGCTCCGGCCGGGCGGCTCGGCCCACCCAGCAGTTCGTTGCCCTACGCGATTGGCGCCGCCGATGCGGCCGGCCATTTTCGCAAGCTCGAAGATTTGGAGCGGGAAATCATCCGCATGGCAATCGAGCGCTATCACGGGCGCATGTCCGAGGTGGCGCGCCGGCTCGGCATCGGACGTTCCACACTCTATCGCAAGCTCAAGGATCTTGGCCTCGAAAACGAGGATATCCAGGGCGAGGACGATATCGATTCCGTCAAGGCGACGGCCTAACCTTTTTAAGACGCCACTGTCAGACGGACGCCCAAACTGTCCAACAGACGGCGAATCGTTTCGTAGCGCGGCTTCGCGCCTGGTGTGAGCGCCTTATAAAGGCTTTCCCGAGCCAACCCGGCTTTCTTGGCAATGTCTGCCATTCCACGCACCTTTGCCACATCACTCAAAGCTGCAAGAAATACATCGGGATTTTCGTCCTCAAGCGCTGCCGAAAGATATTCGGCAATGGTTTCCTCACTGTCGAGATAATCGGCAGCATCGAACTTGGCGTATTTGATTTTGGCCTTTTTCATCGCTCACTCCCGATCAATTTGCGCCGCCCGCGCACGTTCACGGGCTTCGCTAAAGTTGACTCCGGGGCTATTTGCTTCGCAAATCGCAAACAGAGAACATTCACTGGACCTCACGGTAGGTAGCCAATGATTCCCCGCACGTTATCTGCCGTTGAGTTCGAGTGCGATGTGTCGGGGGACCAAAACTTTCCCCTTTGGCCCTGCCCCGCCTGTGATCATGGCGTGCTACAATTATCAGGTGGGTCCATCAAATTCGCTTCGTCTGCGGAGATTGGATTTGCAATCGATGAAGGTCACCTAAATCCGTGGGATGATCGCGGCGTGTTCGCTGCCACACTGACCTGTGCTAACACCGCTTGCTGGCAAGGCGTGGCAACACTTGGCGATTTCTCTAATGACACGCCCGATGGCATATACATGGTGCCAGGTCGCGGCTTCGAATGCAGGATTGTCCGACGCTACGTTGTGAAAGCAATATACCCTGCGCTTAAGCTGATTAACATTCCGAAAGACATTTCCAACTCAATTGTCAGTCCCCTCGAGCAAAGCTTCGGGCTTTATTGGACTGATCCACAGGCATGCGCGACCGCAATCCGTATTGCAATTGAAAAAACAGCTGATGGCCTGGGTGAACGCCGACTTGGTCGAAACAGCAGGACAGTGTCCCTAGGGATACATTTGAATGATTTAAAGGTCAGTCATCCAAAGCTCATGGACGCGTTTAGCATAATCACTAAGACGCTAGGCAACGCGGGCGCTCACGGCAAACCGATTGAGCGAAACGATCTTCTGGTAGCTTATGAGCTTTTAGAAATTGAGCTACAAGCTTTGTCCAACGATATGTCTGGTAGACGCGATGCACTTATCGCCCAATTGCGCTGAAGTTTCTTACTAAAACTAAGCGCCGGGTGGCGGTTCGGATGTGCCGCCATTGTCTTTGGGCGCGGGCGCGGGTTGATCCGGCCATGGCGGGATGGGTTTGGTTTCACCCGGTTTCAGCCCGCCCACATGATCGATGATCGCCTGATAATTCGTGTCGCCCGGTTCGACCATCAGCACCGCGCGGGCGCGCAAGCCGTCCGGCCCGCCGACGCCCACCAGAATGGTGCCGTTCGCAAGCATGGTCGCCACGCCGATGGATTTTGCTGTCTGGGGGTTTTCCGCGCACCAGCCCGCACCGGCCAAAGAACCGGCAAGAACAACCCCCAGCGCGAGGCGGACCATGCCTCAGCTTCGCATACCCAGCGCAGAAAGATAAAGGTCGAGGACGGCTTCCATCTCCTGACGGTCGGCCTTGTCGAGCTTTCGTATCCGGATGACCTGCCGCATGATCTTGGTGTCGAAGCCGTTTCCCTTGGCTTCGGCATAGACTTCGCGAATGTCCGCGGTCAGCGCGGTCTTTTCTTCTTCCAGCCGCTCGATGCGCTCGACCAGCGATTTCAATTGCCCTGCCGCGAAGCCGGATTTTGCCATGTTCGCCTCTAGATCTTTTGGCGCGACGGCGCGGGGTCGCGCATCTACGCCGCCTCCGATAGACCGCGCGATGCCGGTTGGGAAGGTGAGCGCCTGCGCTTAGCTGTGAGTCTTCTGCGCCTTGGCGAATTGGCTCTGCTGGTCGGCCGAGGCTTCCTTCTGGTAGCGCTTCTTCCATTCGGCTGGGGGCATGCCGTAGACGATTTCGCGCGCCTGATCTTTTTCCAGCACGATGCCTTTGGCGGCGGCGGCCTCGCGGTACCAATCGCCGAGGCAATTGCGGCAGAAGCCGGCCAAATTCATCATGTCGATATTCTGCACGTCCGTGCGGTTGCGCAAATGCGCGATCAGCCGCCGGAAGGCTGCGGCTTCCAGTTCGGTGCGAGTCGTCTCGTCCATCGCGGCGTCTCCTGAAATCGGATTCAAAGGCCGGGTGAATTGTATAGAAGGGCTCCCCATCGCCGCCAGAGCATCGCGCAGGATGTTTTGCAGCCGCTCGGCCCAACGGTGAATGCTCAGATCATCGCCGATCAGATCCTGGCGCATTTCGATCAGGACATGCGCAAGACCGTTCATCGTGCCGTGACGGTACAGGCAATCGTTTTCCAGCGCGCCGGAATAGGGCTCGTTGTCGCCGACAACAAGGTCGCGTTCCTGCCGCAAGCGCGCCATCAAAGGTTGGGCCAGACGGCCATCCTTGTCCCACAGCACGCCGATATGCCAGGGCCGCGGCTGACCGCGCCAGACCGGCGTGAAACTGTGCATCGAAACCAGCACCGGCACGATTCCCTGCGCCCGTGCGCCGGCAATGCGGGCGGCCACGGCGTCATGGTAGGGCGCGTGGTAGCGCGCGATGCGTGCGCCGATCTCCGCCGGCCCGGCATCGCGATTGCCCGGTATGACGCGGCCATCGGAAAGCTTCATCACGACCGTGGGATCGTCCGCCCCGCGATTGAGATCGACCACCAGACGCGACCAGCGGGCGAGAAAGGCGGGTGCCGCAAAACGGTCCGCCAAAGCGCGCGTCAGCCCGGCCGCCCCGATATCATAGGCGATATGGGCCAGGAAATCGGATGGCGGCAGGCCCAAAGTCCCCAGTTCGGGCGGCACGGCATTGGAGGCGTGGTCGCAGAGAAAGATGAGCGCCCCCTGCGCTCCAGCGTTATGAAGCTCGAAGGAGGCCGCCGCTGAAGAATCTGTCATGATTCAATTATAGCGTGGCCGAAACGAAACCGTGGCGGGCAATTGCGCAAATGCGTGCGGGCAAATGCGCGCGGGCACGTTGACAGCGCGAGGCGGTCCGGACACTTTTCGCCGCGTGAGCCGTTACGCCGTCTCCTTTTTGCCCGTCATTGCCGCGACGCTCCTTGGGTTGTCCACCCATCCGGCGGCGGCGCGATTCTCCGTCTGCAACAAGACAGCGAATCCGACGTCGATAGCGATCGGCTTTTTCAATGGCAAAGACTGGACGAGTTCCGGGTGGTGGAAAGTTGCGCCGGGCAGCTGTGCCGCCGTCATCGATGAACCGCTGTTGGCGCGTTATTACTACGTCTATGCCGAGCATGAAGAGCTGGGCGGGGCTTGGGAGGGCGACCGCAGCTTCTGCGTGGGAACCGGCCGCTTCAGCATTGCCGGGCGCGGCAATTGCACCGCCCATGGTTACGAGACCAAACGCTTTTTCCAAGTCGATACCGGCAATGCGCCCGACTGGACCGAAAATTTGGCGGATTGACCCGGAGCGCTTTCGCTTTACCTTGCGACGCGAAAACGCTCCCGATTCGTGACTCGCTCCCTCTTCGGCGGCGAAGCGCAATGGCGCCTTTCTTGCGGACCATACGCCAGGCGCGAATAAAAGGACCCTGTCGGTAGGATATGCGTCGCAGCCGCAAGACCAAAATAGTTGCCACGCTGGGGCCGGCGAGCCACACGCCGGAGCAAATCCGCGCGCTGTTCATCGCCGGCGTGGATGTCTTCCGCATCAATATGAGCCACACCAACCACGCCAATCTTGCCACGCTGGTGCAGATGGTGCGCAGCGTCGAGGCCGAGGTGGAGCGGCCGATTGCGATCCTGGTGGATTTGCAGGGACCGAAACTGCGCCTCGGCAAGATCGACGGCGG
>DATARE010000440.1:0-9227 GCA_036264295.1 Micropepsaceae bacterium
CAATTTCCCGGCCTCTCGACGCCATCGCCGTAACGGACACAATACCGCTGAGTGGAAAACAGACATCCGCTATGGGCTGCTTGGGGGCTTCGAACAATTTCCGAACAGGCAATTCGATCCGCTCAAGATGCGGCTCCAGCATGGCAAAGTCAGCTTCAGAAAGAGCCGCGAGGATTTGGTTTTCGGATTGCTGACGCATAAGCGCTCTCCCATGGACATGGGCAAGAGCGGCGTTCGTCTCTCAGCCACCTGCGCCCGGATACCGTTGCAGGTGATGGCGCCAACATAGGCTGAATTGCTCAGCTCACAAGCTGGGCAGGAGGCGATCTCAAGAAGAGCGGTCTTTTGAGCAGCTGGTGCAGGCTGAAGGATTGGAACCCCATATCCCTTGATTATCGTCCTGTGGATGGCCCTTGGCGGCTGTCCAACAAAGGCGGCGGCCTGCAGACGCTCGAAAATGCGGCCGGCAGGACGCGCTCCTCATATCATTACGCGACTATTTCGAAGGCGGGGATAATTGGCGGCTAGCTGATCCGAGTGACCGTCACCCACCCAGGCGACGCCCCGGTGCGGCTCTCAGTGTGCCCGCGAATAGGACGATGCCCGCGATCAGCATTATCCAGGTCGGCGGCTCGGAGATCGGTGCGACTGCCGGAAGCGCCAAATGATCGTTCGCAAAATTATTCACAAACCCACCCTCGAACGCAGCGTTGACCTGCATCAGCAGCGAACTCAAGTCCGCGATTGCGTAGCCGGCGTTGCCACCGCCCAGCGCAATGTTCGTCACGTCGAAGAATTGTTGCAGATTCTCGCCATTCAATCCCGCCACCGCACCAGTGAGATCATGGAGCACCAAATCGCCGAACGGGACTCCCGATGATCCGAGCGTGAATCCGGCTTCGCTGAAATCAATATTGAATCTGAGGCCCACAACTTGGCCCCCGAATATGCCCGATGACGAGCTCGTCGGATCGACGAGTGTCGCGTTGAGAGCGGCAGCCGGGCCCGTAGTAGGTAAAAAAGTGAGCACCGGACCGCCGCTATTACCGCTGGTGAACAGGATAAAGTTGCCAACACCAACAGTCAGACCAACCGGATAGATGTCGTCGAAATGTTGGACGACAAGCGAGGCAGGCGGACCGGCTCCCGGGTCAGCGCCCCATGTGTTCTGGCTGAATGAAATGACCTGCCCATCCGTGAACGGGACCGCATCGGCCGGCAAAGAAAGCAAGCAACCAAATGCGGCTACCGCGGCCACCAAAATAGATTGACGCATACCTACACCCCTGCTGATCGCGACCGACCGGCGCAAGCCTAGCCCAAAACGGACATGGCGCAACCGCCGAGGGGGCGAACCGATGGCGCCAGAGGGCGGGTGGCACGAGCTTGGCCTTGGGCGTGCGCTAGTCATCGATACCGCGGGGCCGTAGCGCCGCGTGCTCAAAAGCGATTGTCGCGCGGAGCAGTTCGAGGGCGTGTGCGTGGCAAAAATTTCAACCGCTCTCGCCGTCGCTGCGCGGTTTGTCTTCTGGTGTCATTGCTGCCTCCCGGCATTCCTTTGACCGCGGTAAGTGCTGTCATCAAGGCTGTTACCTAGAGGCGCTGGTGCCGGTTGCAGGAGTCGAACCCGCGACCTACCGATTACAAATCGGTTGCTCTACCAACTGAGCTAAACCGGCCTGGACGGCACAATTACTCACGTCCTGCGGCCAGCGCAACCTGATGGCGTTCGCCGATGCGCATAACCTCCTGCCCACGAAGGTGTTCATGGATGATCGGCACTTCGGCCGGTCATGACGTTCAATTGGATCAACTCCAACCAAAAGCGCTTAAACGAATTGCACGTTCAGGACTTCATAGGAACGCGCGCCGCCCGGCGCCCTCACCTCGACCGTGTCGCCCGCAGCCTTGCCGATCAGCGCGCGCGCAATCGGCGAGGAAATCGAGACCCGCCCCATCTTCAGATCGGCTTCGAGATCGCCCACGATCTGATATTTCACCTTGGCATCGTTTTCTTCATCGGCCAGCGTGACAGTTGCGCCGAATGTCACGGTTTTGCCGGACAGCTTCGAGACATCGATGATCTCGGCACGGGACAGCTTGTCCTCCAAATCCATGACACGGCCTTCGATGAAGCTCTGGCGGTCCTTGGCGGCGTGATATTCGGCGTTCTCCGACAGATCGCCATGCGCCCGCGCCTCGGCAATCTGTTTGATGATGGCGTGCCGCTCCACCGTCTTCAAATGCCGGACTTCATCCTCCAGGGCCTTGTGGCCCGCGGCGGTCATCGGAATGCGTTCCATTCTCTGCACCTTAGATCGAGGCTAACCGCGTTCAGTAACTCATTCGTACCATGCCGGCGGGCTTCGCAACGGACGCACGTTTGCGTTTCGTGGCGGGAGCCTTGCCCCCTTCGGCGGCTTGCTTATCCGCCACTTCCTTATCCGCGGCTTCTTTGGCCAGCCGCAGCGCCCTCAGTTTGGCCGTTTTCGCGGCCCCGGCGGCGCGCTCTTTGCGGACCTGCTTGGCGTGCGTGTCGTCCTGAGCTTCCTTATGGAAATATTTTTGAGCGCCTTTTTGTGCGGCGCTCTGCTTGTTCGAATCGTCCATCGGAACTCCTTAGTTTGGATTGCGGGGGATGCGTAAGCATCAGCCTGAGGGCAAGCCTGCCGGGCTCGCGCATAACCGGCTCAGCAACGCAACAAGATGCGTCCTTACTGTGTCCGCCCTATTGACGGGCACGTCAAGCAAGGCTTTGCCGGCCGAAGCCCGCCGCAGATAGGCGCAAAGCCCGTATCGTTATTCCGCGGCCTGCGGTTTCGCCTGCATCTCTATCGCCTGCCCGCTCTTATACGGCAGCGGCAGCCGGCGGACATACAGTGCCATGAAGGCCGCGAGCAGAGCGAGCGCAGCGCTGGCAAAGAACGAATAGTCCCATGTGCCTGTTGCCTGAAAAATCGTTGCAGCGAGGCCGCCACCCAAAAGTGCCGCGAAGCCCTTGGCGCTGTACAGGAAGGCATAATTGCCCGCCGAGTTCTTGCTGCCATAAAGATCGGCGAGCACCGCCGGGAACAGGACATACAACTCGCCCCAGGTGAGGAACACGAGCACCACCAACGCCACCCACAGGACTTCGCCCTGCCGCCCCAACGTGGTCAGAGCAACCAGGAAGATGGCCTGAAGCAGGAACGCGGTGAACATGGTCTTTTCGCGTCCGAGATAATCCGAGACCGAACCCCACAGAATGCGGCTCAAACCATTGGCAAGCGGGTACAGGATAAGGGCCACGGTCAACGCGGCCTCGCCGATTCCGAAATTGGTCGCTACCGGTTTCACCGACGCGGTGACCATCAAGCCGCCGATCGCCATCGACAGCATCGCGGCGAACAGGAAATAGAACTGCGGCGTGCGCAGCATTTCCGAATAATTGAACTGGAGATCGTGGCGGCGCACATTCGGCTTGGCTGCCGCTGCTGCAACTTTGTAAGTGGCAGGCGGGTTCACCATCACCAGGCCCGACAGCGCGATCAAGGCGCCATGCGAGATGCCGGTCCACAAGAATGTATCGGAATAGCCGATGCTGCGGATCAGATAGTCAAACAGCGGGTTGAAAGCGGCCGCCCCCATTCCGTAGCCCGCCGTGATGATGCCCGAGGCGACCCCTCGCTTGTCGGGGAACCATTTCACGGCGGTCGAAACCCCGCACGCGTATACGCAGGCGACGCCGATCCCTGCCATGCAGAAGAAAGTGTAAAACCAGATCAGGTTGGAAACATGCCCCAATATTCCCCACCCCAGCGCACAAAGCACGCCCGAGGCGATCATGAAAAACCGGGGACCATGTTTGTCGATGAAAGTTGCGAATAACGGCGTGGCCCAGGTGCCTGCCGCGATGAACAGACCGAAGCCCCACTGCACGTCGGAAAGATGCCAGCCCTGTGCGGCGTGAGCCTTCACCATCGGCTCTGCAAACAGCGTCCAGGCGTACTGGAGGTTGCCGATCATTATCATGCCTATAAAGGCGGACCACAACCGGACCCATCGAGTCATCGTACACTCCCCATGCTTCGCATCTCGACTTTGCGCCGGCTGGCGCAACGGAGACCCATACAGCAAGCCCCAGGCGTGGCACGGCGCTGCGTTCTCCCATTCCCCTCCGGGCGAGGATTCCTTGTGGAAACCCCGCCAATCGAGCCTTGTAGCCGGGTGTTGAATTACCGAATAAATCCGTTCGGTAATGCCACGCCGAGAGATGCCGTTGCCATCGTCCCATTGGTAGACTGCCATAGGCATGTTCGCAACCGAAATGCCGCCTCACGTCTGCGTGCGCAGGCGGCTCGCAGCATCGCCGATTGGCCTCGGTGCCTTCCCGCTGCGCATCGCGGCGCTACCAGACTCAACAATTTCGGCCGAGGGCTTCCGAAGCCTGTGGTATACTGTATACTAGAGCAAGCGCACCCCCTCTCTGACGAAAATTCCCAAATGCTATCAATTGCTTCACAGAACAAGCTGGGGCTTGCGCCAATTGCAAGCGAGCCAAACTTCACGGAAAAGGCCTATGCGGCCTTAAAGGAGGTCATCACCCGTATGGACCTCTATGGCAGCCGCGCTGAAATCCGCCTCGATGAACGTCAGCTTGCCGCCGATCTCGGCGTAAGCCGCACGCCGGTGCGCGAGGCGCTGGCGCAGCTCGAGCGCGAAGGCTTCGTCCGCTCCATCCCCCGTCGCGGTATTTACGTCATGCGCAAAACCCGCAGCGAAGTCATCGAATTGATCACGGCTTGGGCAGCACTCGAAGGCATGGCCGCGCGCCTGGCGACCCAGAAAGCCAGCGACCAGGAAATCTCTGCGCTGCGTCAGATGTTTGCGACCTTCGAAGGAGGCGCCGAGCAGGCCAAGCTCGACGAATATTCGGAAGTCAACATAGAATTCCACCAGACCATCATCCGCATGAGCCACAATCAGGTGCTTATCGATATGGCTGAAAACCTGTTCACCCATATGCGGATGATCCGGCGCAAAACCATCGGCGAAATGGATCGCGCGGACAAATCCATCCACGATCACATGAACATCATCGAAGCCTTGCAGGCGCGCGATACCAATCGTGCGGAGGAATTGGTACGTAGTCATGCGCTTGGCCTCGCCGATCACGTGGCCCGCTACGCCGACTATCTCGATTGACGCAACAAGATATTTTTTGAGGGAGAGCGGAATGTCCGCAACAGTTCAGAGTATCGACGCAACCGCAGCCGAAGAGCGCGAATTGACGGATGGTTTTCATCTGATCATCGATGCGCTCAAACTCAACGGACTCACCACGATTTACGGCGTGCCGGGGATCCCAATCACGGATTTCGGCCGCATGGCGCAGGCCGAAGGCATCCGCGTTCTGTCGTTCCGTCACGAGCAGAACGCCGGTTACGCCGCCTCGATCGCCGGCTTCCTGACGAAAAAACCTGGCATCTGCCTCACCGTGTCGGCGCCAGGCTTTCTCAACGGCCTCACCGCGCTCGCGCACGCGACGACCAATTGCTTCCCGATGATTCTGATCTCGGGTTCGTCGGAACGTGAAATCGTCGATTTGCAACAGGGCGATTACGAAGAGATGGACCAATTGGCGATTGCCAAACCGCTCTGCAAGGCCGCGTTCCGGGTGCTGCACGCGGCCGACATCGGCATCGGTCTGGCGCGTGCAATCCGCGCCGCGGTCTCGGGTCGTCCTGGCGGTGTCTATCTCGATTTGCCCGCCAAATTGTTCGGCCAGGTGATGGACGCCGAAGCCGGCAGGAAGTCGCTGGTGAAGGTGATCGATGCCGCGCCGGCGCAAATCCCCGCACCGGATGCGATCAAGCGTGCGCTCGACGTGCTGAAAAGCGCCAAGAAGCCGCTCATCATCCTCGGCAAGGGCGCGGCCTATGCCCAGGCCGACGACGCGATCCGCGCCCTGGTCGAGAAAACCGGCGTTCCCTTCCTGCCGATGAGCATGGCAAAGGGCCTTCTGCCGGATACGCATCCGCGATGCGCCGGTGCGGCGCGTTCGACAGTGCTGCAGCAATCCGACGTCGTGATGCTGATCGGTGCACGGCTCAATTGGCTGCTCTCGCACGGCAAGGGCAAGACCTGGGGCGAGGCGCCGAAGAAGTTCATCCAGCTCGATATCGAGCCCAAGGAAATGGATTCGAATGTCGAGATCGTCGCACCGGTCGTGGGCGATATCGGATCGAGCGTTTCAGCGCTGCTGCAGGGCATGGATGGCGCTTGGCCGGCCCCGCCGGCGGATTGGGTCAAGACCGTCACTTCGAAGCGCGACGAAAACATTGCCAAGATGGCGCCGCGCCTGATGAACAACAACTCGCCGATGGATTATCACGGCGCGCTTGGCGTCTTGCGCACCGTCATCAAAGAGCGGCCGGATGCGATCCTGGTCAACGAAGGCGCCAATACGCTCGACCTCGCGCGCGGCATCATCGATGTCTATCAGCCACGCAAGCGCATCGATGTCGGCACCTGGGGCATCATGGGCATCGGCATGGGTTATGCCATCGCCGCCGCCATCGAAACCGGCAAGCCGGTGCTCGCCGTCGAAGGCGACAGCGCGTTCGGGTTCTCCGGCATGGAGGTCGAGACGATCTGCCGGTACAACCTGCCGGTCTGCATCGTCATCTTCAACAATGACGGCATCTATCGCGGCACCGACGTCAACAATGTCAGTTCCGACCCGGCGCCGACCGTGTTCGTCAAAGGCGCCCGGTACGACAAGATGATGGAAGCGTTCGGCGGCGTCGGCGTCAACGCGACCTCGCCCGACGAACTCAGGCGCGCCGTCAACGCGGCAATGGATTCGGGCAAGCCGACGCTTATCAATGCGGTGCTTGACCCGGCAGCGGGCAGCGAGAGCGGCCGTATCGGCAATCTCAATCCGCAGAGCAAACTGAAAAAGAAATAAAGCTATCGATTGCACGCCGGCCCACAAACCATTTCCAGATAAGAGAACCGATTATGGCCACGAAGAAAAAACCCGCAAAGACGGCGAAGTCCGCCAAGAAACCCGTTGCGAAAAAGTCTGTCGTCAACAGGCTGAAGGCCGCAAAGCCCGCCGCGAAGAAGCCTGCCGCGAAGAAAAGCAGCAAGAAATCGCCAGCGAAGGCGCTGGTGGTGAACAAGCTGCGTATTGCCGCCAAACCGGCTGCCAAAAAGAAGGCCAGCAAAGCTGCCGCGCCGAATGGCAATGGGCTTCCCAAGCCCTCCAGCGCGCCATGGGGCCAGGCCGGCAAGGCGCTCGACGGCGTTCGCATTCTGGATTTCACCCATGTGCAATCGGGACCGACTTGCACGCAATTGCTTGCCTATATGGGTGCGGATTGCATCAAGGTGGAACGCCCCGGCGTCGGCGACATCACGCGCACGCAATTGCGCGATGTGAAGGGTGCGGACTCGCTCTACTTCACCATGCTCAACGCCAACAAGCGGTCCATCACCATCGATTCGAAGAATCCCAAAGGCATGGAGATTTTGGAACGGCTGGTGAAGATCTGCGACGTGCTGGTGGAGAATTTCGCACCGGGTGCGCTCGACCGCATGGGCCTGACCTGGGAGCGCGTGCATCAGCTCAATCCGCGCATCATCATGGCGTCGGTCAAGGGCTTCGGTCCGGGCCCCTACGAAGAGTGCAAAGTCTACGAGAACATCGCGCAATGCGCCGGCGGCGCGGCGTCGACGACGGGCTTCCGCGAAGGTCCCCCGCTGGTGACCGGCGCGCAGATCGGCGATTCCGGCACGGGATTGCACCTCGCGCTCGGCATCGTGTCCGCGCTCTATCAACGCAACCGCACGGGACGCGGCCAGCGCGTGCTCTGCGCCATGCAGGACGGCGTGCTGAATCTCGCGCGCGTGAAACTGCGCGATCAGCAGCGGCTGAAGCACGGGCCGCTCACCGAATACAGCCAGTTTGGCGAAGGTATTCCGTTTGGCGAAGCGACGCCCCGCGCCGGCAATGATTCGGGCGGCGGCCAGCCGGCATGGCTGCTGAAATGCAAAGGTTGGGAGACCGATCCCGACGCTTATATCTATTTCATCACCCAGGCGCCGGTGTGGGCTGAGATCTGCGATCTGATCGGCAAGCCGGAATGGAAGACCGATCCGGATTACGCCACGCCGCCGGCGCGGCTGCCAAGGCTCAAATTCATCTTCGACACGATCGAGCAATGGACCATGACCAAGACCAAGTTCGAGGTCATGGATATCTGCAACCAGCACGACATTCCGGTGGGGCCCATCCTGTCGATGAAGGAAATCGCCGAGGAAAAATCGCTGCGCGACACCGGCACAGTCGTGGAGGTCGATCATCCGACACGCGGCAAGTACCTCACGGTCGGCAATCCGATCAAATTGTCGGATTCGCCGTGCGAAGTGCAGCGTTCACCGCTTCTGGGCGAGCACACCGACGAGATCCTCTCCGAGGTGCTCGGCTATTCCGGCAAGGAAGTGGCGGAGATCAAAGCATCGGGAGCGATCACACCGCCGGATAAATCACGCGCCGAAGCGGCGTAGTCCACGACGCGACGGAGGGGGATGTTTCACCCCTCCCCCTACCCCTTCCCGCAAGGGGAGGGGGTTATGAGGATGATGGGAAGGGAAGAACATGCGAATTGTCGTCCACGGCCAGCAGGCTTTTGGCAAAGCGGTTCTCGATGCACTTATCCGGCGCGGCGACAACGTGGTTGCCGTCTATGTCGCGCCGGAGAAACCGGGGGCAAAGGCCGATCCGCTGAAAGAAGCGGCCATCGCGGCGGGTATTCCCGTCGTGCAGCCGGCATCGTATCGCAAGGAGGAGGTATGGGAGGAATTCCGGCTGCTCGCGCCAGACCTTCAAGTGATGGCATTCGTCACGCTGTTCGTGCCGGAAGAATTCCTGAACATCCCGACTTATGGCTCGATCCAATATCATCCTTCGCTTTTACCATTAGGGCGCGGCGCTTCGGCCATCAACTGGCCGATCATCCAAGGCGAGAAGGAGACGGGTCTTTCGATCTTCTGGCCCGATAATGGATTGGATACGGGCGACGTGCTGCTGCAGAAGAAGACGTCGATCAGCGACACCGATTCCCTGGGCAGCGTCTATTTCGACCGGCTTTTCCCGATGGGCGTGGCCGCCATGATGGAAGCCATCGATCTGGTGAAGGGCGGCAAGGCGCCGCGCATCAAGCAGAATGAAGAGCTCGCGA
>DATARE010000491.1:0-16054 GCA_036264295.1 Micropepsaceae bacterium
GGTGACGCTGGTTGGCAAGGGTGTGTGCTTCGATACCGGCGGGCTCGATCTCAAGCCCGAGAGCGCCATGTTGATCATGAAAAAGGACATGGGCGGGGCCGCCTGTGTGCTGGGCCTGGCGCAGATCATCATGCAGGCGAAGCTGCCGGTGCGGCTGCGGGTAATGGTGCCAGCGGTCGAGAACAGCGTCTCGTGATCGGCTTACCGGCCGGGCGACGTGCTTCCCAGCCGCAAAGGTCTGTTCGTCGAGATCGGCAACACCGATGCGGAAGGCCGCCTTGTGCTGGCCGACGCTTTGACGGATGCGGACACCGAAAAGCCCGATCTGATGTTTTGCCTCGCGACCCTCACCGGTGCTGCGCGCGCCGCGACCGGCATGGAGCTGCCGCCTTTTTTCACCGATGACGAAACGCTCGCAGCCGATCTCATGCGCCACGGTACCGAGCAGAACGACCCGGTTTGGCGCCTGCCGCTGTGGCGGCCTTACGAACCGGCGGTGGACAGCCACATCGCCGACATCAACAACGCACCGGATTACCCGCTGGCGGGCGCGATCACCGCGGCTCTGTTCCTCAACCGCTTCGTCACCAAGACCGAGAGCTGGGCGCATTTCGATATTCCGGCATGGATCGACCGCCCCAAACCCGGGCGGCGCAAGGGCGCGGAAGCCAATGCCGTGCGCGCCATGTTCGCGGTTATCCAGGCGCGTTACGGGAGCCGCTGACGGTGGATTTCGACAAGCGCGTCACGCCGGCGCGGCTCGATCTTGCCGCCGCCCATCTCGAAGGCAAAATCCATGCGGCCAAATTCGTCGAAGGCCGCACGGCGCAATTGACGCGCGGGGTTGCCGGTCTGTACGGCGCCCCCATCGATAGCTCCGGTTTGCGGACGCAGCTTCTGTTCGGCGAAAGTTTCACCATCTACGAAGACAAGCTTGGCTGGGTGTGGGGTCAGGCCGCGCTCGATGGCTATGTCGGTTTTGCGCGCGCTGACGGCTTTGGCGCGCCCGTGGCGGCGACACATCGCGTCATCGCGCGCGGCACACCGCTGTTGAATGCGCCCGATGTGAAGAAAGGCGCACGCGACATGCTGCCTATGAACGCGAAAATCGCGGTTGCCGATATGAGCGAACGGTTCGCGCGTCTCACCAATGGGGCCTACGTCTTTGGCGGCCATATCGCACCGCTCGATGCAAGCGCGCCCGATTGGGTCGGCGTGGCGGAGCAATTCGCCGGCGTTCCCTATGTGTGGGGCGGCAAGACGGCGGCGGGTTTGGATTGCTCCGGTCTGGTGCAGACGGCGCTGGAGGCGGGCGGGATCAAGGCGCCGCGCGACACCGATATGATCGAGAGCGCGATCGGAATCGCGATTGCGCCGGACTCCGAGCTTCGGCGCGGCGATCTCATCTTCTGGAAGGGCCATGTCGGCGTGATGCTGGATGCGGCACGCCTCATCCACGCCAATGGCTATTTCATGCAGGTGTCTGTCGAGCCCTTAGCGGAGGTGCGCGCCCGTACGCTCGCGAGCGAGAACCTTCCGGTCCGGACGATCAAGCGTCTGTAGCCCCCTCTGTCTCGCGCAGATTGCATCTGTGCTCGACACCTCCCCCGTGAACACGGGGGAGGAAAAGATTGGCCTGCGTGACTTGTTTTCCTCCCCTGCGAAGCGGGGGAGGTTCGGAGCGCGCATGATTTGCGCGCGAAGCGGAGGGGGCTTATTGCAGCGGTGCGGGCGAATCCGCCTGCATGCGCAGGAATGCGATCACGTTCAGCCGATCCTGCACGCGCGGAAGGCCCGCGAAGGTCATCTTCGTTCCGGGCACAAAGGCCGCGGGCTGGCGCAAGAAGGTGAACAGATCGGCATAGCTCCAATTGCCGCCCTTTTCCTTCATCGCCGGAGAATAATCGAAGCCGGGATGGCTCGCTTTCGGACGCCCGATGACGCCGTACAGATTGGGTCCGATCTTGTTCGGTCCGCCTTTGCTCCAATCGTGGCAGGCGCCGCAACGCTCCGCGACAGATTCTCCGGCCATCGCATCGGCCATCGGAATGACCGCCGCGAAATCCGGCATCGCTTCGGCGGCGGGCGCAGCCGCGGGTGCCGGGGCTTCCACCTTGGCCGCGACGCCGGGCACGACATAGCCGGGCTTGGCCGGCTGTGGCGCGTCGTAGATCGCCTGGCTGACGATATGAACTGCGACGACGAAAAGAACCGCGCCAAGCACGCTTCCCATGATCCTGTAATCCATCGGCTTGGCTCCGGAAATTGGCGGCAAAAACCCGCTCGGAAGGTAGGGCGGACATTACTCAGAGACCTCTAATCGTCATTGCGGCGAAGCGTCGCATAAGGCAGACATGCGCATTATGAACGCAATCATTCTCATTCCGGCCCGCATGGCTTCGACGCGGCTGCCGGGCAAACCGCTCGCCGAAATCGCCGGTGAGGCGATGATCGTGCGGGTGTGGCGCCAAGCCATGAAGGCGGACATTGGACCGGTTGTCGTCGCCGCGGCCGAGGAATTGATCGTCGCGGCCATCGAAAACGCCGGAGGGACGGCGGTGCTCACCGCGCCCGATCTGCCGTCGGGGTCGGATCGTGTGCACGAAGCCCTCGTGCAGATCGATCCCGAGCGGCGCTATGACGCCATCATCAATCTGCAGGGCGATCTTCCGGCGCTCGATCCCCAAACCATCCGCAATGTTGCAGCAACACTGGCGGAAGGCGGCGCTGACATCGCGACCTTGGCCGCGCCGATCACCGATTCGGCCGATTGGGACAATCCCCATGTGGTCAAAGCGGTGGCGGCCTGGAACGCCGCCGGCACGCGCGGCCGCGCCCTTTATTTCACCCGAACCCGCGCGCCCTATGGCGAAGGTGATTTGTTTCATCATGTGGGGATTTATGCCTACACGCGCCCCGCGCTCGCGCATTTCGTGGCGCTGCCGCCTTCCCCCCTTGAACAGCGCGAGAAACTGGAGCAATTGCGCGCGCTGGAAGCCGGCATGCGTATCGATGTGGCGCGCATTGACGCAGTGCCGCTCTCCGTCGACACTCCGGCCGATTTGGAACGCGCCAGAAATTTGATCGCATGAGCGAGATTTCGTTGATCCGCAACGCCCGCAAAGTCGTCTTCCAGGGCGAGCCCGGCTCCTTTTCGCATGCGGCCGCGCGCGAGGCGCTGCCCCATTGCGAGGCGGTTGCCGCACCCACCTTCGACGAGGCGTTCGCCGCTTTGCGTGAAGGCGCGGTCGATCTTGGCTTGATCCCGGTCGAGAATTCGCTGCATGGCCGGATCACGGACATCCATCATCTTTTGCCCGACGCGCCGCTCTATATTCTGGGCGAGCATTTTCACCGCGTGCGCCTTCAATTGATGGCGGCGCCGGGCGCCAGCCTTTCCACCATCACGACGGTCGTCAGCCAGGAACCCGCGCTTGGCCAATGCCGCAACATCGTCCGGGAAATGGGACTGAAGCGGCAGCTTTGGGCCGACACAGCGGGTGCTGCGCGTCATGTGGCGGACATGAAGGACAAGACGCTGGCGGCGGTTGCCTCCAAACTCGCCGCTGAAATTCATCACCTCAATATCCTGAAATCCGATGTTGAAGATGCCGATCACAATGTCACGCGCTTCCTCATCATGGCGCGCGAGCCGGAAGACGCCGACAACAACGGCCAGCCGGTGATCACCAGCTTCATTTTCCGTGTACGGAACGTGCCGGCGGCCTTGTACAAGGCGCTGGGCGGTTTCGCCACCAACAGCGTGAACCTGACCAAGCTCGAATCCTATCAGCTCGAAGGCTCGTTCAACGCGACGCAGTTTTTCGCCGATATCGACGGCCATCCCGAGGAGCCCAATGTGCAGCTGGCTTTCGAAGAGCTGCGCTTCTTCACCTCATCGCTGAAGATTCTGGGGGCCTATCCGGCGCATCCCTTCCGCCGGACGTTGAAGAATTAAGACGACAGCCGTTCCACCCATCCTGCCTCGTCTTGGCCGGCCGCCGTGCCGGCCACCCATAATCTCAGCGTCGGATCGAGTTCATGGCTCGCCGGGACAAGCCCGGCGATGACGGCGGGATTCAAACCCACCGTCAAATCGGCAGGCGCAAGACCGCGCGCAATCCGCCCAGCGGACTTCTTTCCAGCCGCACATCGCCGCCATGGCTGCGCGCAATGTCGCGAGTGATGGCAAGGCCCAGCCCCACGCCGCCCGCTTGCAAATTGCGGCCCTCGTCCAGCCGGTGGAAGGGCCGGAACGCTTCCTCGCGGCGGTCTTCGGCAATGCCCGGACCGTCATCGTCCACCGAAAGCTCCACCCGGCGGCCGGCACGGCGCACTTCCACCTGCACGCGCTTGCCGTATTTCAGCGCGTTGTCGATCAGGTTGACCAGACAGCGTTTGATCGCATTGCGTTTGACGGCCACGGTCAGCGGCTCGGCCACGCTGAGCGTGATGCGTTGCGTCGCGTCATGGGCGCGGCCCGCATCCGAAACCGCTTCGGCGGCGAGCAAGCCCAGATCGGCGGGCTCGGCGATGCCGCCGCCTTCGCCGCGCGCGAATTCCAGATATTCGTTGAGCATCCGCTCCATTTCGCCGATGTCCGATTCCATCGCGAGCGTGTCTTCATCGCGCGGCATCAAGGCAAGCTGCAATCGGAGCCGGGTCAAAGGCGTTTTCAGATCATGGCTGATGCCCGCCAGCATGTCGGTGCGCTGCTGCACGAAACGCTCGATGCGCTCGCGCATCTGCATGAAGGCCGTGGCGGCGCGGCGCACTTCGGCGGCGCCATAGGCCTTGAATTCCGAGACGTTGCGCCCTTTGCCGAAGCTCTCCGCCGCATAGGCGAGACGCTCGATGGGCTTCACCTGGTTGCGCAGGAACAGCACCGAGATCGCGATCAAGACCAGCGAAGAGCCGATCATCCAGAGAATGAAAATATCGGCATTGGACGCCGTGACGCGTGCGCGCGGCACCAGAAGCTGCAGCACGCCGTCCTTCAACTGGACGCGCAGATCGACGTAATCGGTGAAGCGTCTGGTATCGAAGCTGATGGCTTCCGGCATCTGGCTGGAAAAGATATAGGCGAGTTGGCGATCCAAGACGGTGTCCGGCGTGGATACGGTGCGCGTCAATTTTTCGCCCGGCGTGAACTCGGCCGGATAGCCGAACAGCTTCGCCGCCAATTGGCGTTCGCGGTCGCGCTCCGGCCCGAGCGGAAGCTTGTTCTCCAGCATCACCATGTAGCCGACATCATTGGCGACCCCGCGCGTCATGGTGGCGGTGACAATGCGATAGTGCCGGTCGAAGAACACCGCCGACACCACTCCCTGCAGGATCAGCATCGGCGCCAGGATGATGATGAGCGACCGCCCGAACAGGCCGCGCGGCATCAAACGCTTGAGCGCCCGGAACGGATGCAGCGGCCCGCGCCGCAGCGTCCGGCGGGTGTTATCCAACGCGGTCTGGGACCAGGACATAGCCGACACCGCGGACGGTTTGGAGATAAAGGGGAAGCTTGGGGTCTTCTTCGATCTTGCGGCGCAGGCGCGTCACCTGCACATCGACCGAACGCTCCAGCTGGATATTGAGCCGTGTGCACAAAGCGGCCCGGCTGAAGGAGCGGCCGGCATTGGTGGCGAAGAATTTCAGCATCTGCGCTTCGGAGCTTGTGAGCTTGACGCGTTTGCCGGCGCGCGTGAGTTCGCTTCGTTCGGTGTCGAAGACGCACGCGCCCATGCGCACTTCACGAAGCGATGGCGGCCGCACGCTGCGGGCGCGGCGGATCAGCGAGGTGACACGCAAGGCCAGCTCGCGCGGCTCGAACGGTTTGGGCAAATAATCGTCAACGCCACGCTCCAGCCCGGCGATGCGGTCCTGGGACTCGCCCAGCGCGGTCAGCATCAGGATGGGCAGATCGGATTGCGTGCGCAGATCGGCAGCCAAGTCCAGGCCGCTTTCGCCCGGCATCATCACGTCCAGGATCAGCCCGTCAAAGGCGATGCTCTTGATCAGCGAGCGGGCTTCGGCGGCATCGGCCGCGGCGGTGACGCGGAAGCCATTGGCCGACAAATAACGCTGTAACAGGCTGCGGAGCCTTTGATCGTCATCGACGACCAGAAGATGCGGATTGTCGGCAGCGTTCATCGGCACATGGTAAAGGACTGTTCACGGCCCATTATATTGACATGTTTAGGCTGCCCCCCTAGGCGTAGCAAGCACGATCCCCTAACTTTAGGGGGCGGGGCAGGCGCAAATTAAGGCGTTTCGAGGACACCATGGCCGGCATTATTCCCTTCGACGATCGCGACGGTTCCCTCTGGTATGACGGCAAGCTCGTGCCGTGGCGCGAGGCCACGACCCATGTCCTGACGCATGGGCTGCATTATGCCTCCTGTGTGTTCGAAGGCGAGCGCATCTATTCGGGCCATATTTTCCATCATGACGAGCACGTCGACCGGCTGTTCGAATCCGCCCGCATCCTGGGAATGAAAATTCCTTACACGGAGCAAGAAATCTTCGACGCCTGCTATGCCGCGGCCGAAGCTCAGGGCATTAAGGACGGCTATGTGCGCCCGGTGGTTTTCCGGGGCAGCGAAATGATGGCGGTTGCCGCGCAGCAGACCCGCATCCATGTCGCCATCGCGGTGTGGCAATGGCCGTCTTATTTCGATCCGAAGGAGAAGCTCAAAGGCATTCGCCTCGATTTCGCCGAATGGCGGCGGCCCGCGCCGGACACCGCGCCGACCAAAGCCAAGGCCGCGGGTCTCTACATGATCTGCACCATGTCGAAGCATGCCTCCGAAGCCAGGGGTTATGCCGACGCGCTGATGCTCGATTATCGCGGATTGGTGGCGGAAGCGACGGGGGCCAACATCTTCTTCGTCAAGGAAGGCAAGCTGCATACGCCGACGCCGGATTGCTTCCTGGACGGCATCACCCGGCGGGCGGTGATTGGGCTCGCAAAGCAGCGCCAGATTCCGGTGCATGAACGCGCGATCAGGCCTGAAGAACTGGCGGGCTTCGATGAATGCTTCATCACGGGCACGGCCGCGGAAGTGACGCCGGTGTCGGAAATCGCCCAATACCGTTTCACGCCGGGCCGGATTTGCGAAACGCTGATGAACGATTTCACGGCAGAGGTGAATCGCTACGGCGCAGCCGATGTGGCCCGTACCAAGGCTACTGCCAGCGTTTGACGCTTTCGTCGTCCTGGGCGCGGCTTTCGACCCAGGTCTCGCCGCTGGCGCGCTCTTCGCGTTTCCAGAACGGCGCGCGCGTCTTCAGATAATCCATCAGGAATTCGGCGGCGTGGAAGGCGGCCTGCCGGTGCGCCGATGCGACCGCGACGAACACGATTCGCTCGCCCGGCGTCAGGCGGCCGACGCGGTGCACAATGCGCAATCCCGCTATCGGCCAGCGTTTCCGCGCGTCACTGACATGGGCCGCGATTTCGCGCTCGCACATGCCCGGATAATGATCGAGCGTCATGGCGATCAGTCCGTCGTCGCCGCGCACCAAACCTACGAAGCTTGCAATCGCCCCGATGGAGCCGGACATGTCGTTGAGCGCGGCAATCTCCGTACCGGGATCGAAATCTTCGGTCTGGATGCGAATCTCGCTCATCCGCCAGTCACCGGCGGAAAGAAGGCAATCTCATCATGCGGACCGATGGCGGTATCGAAACTGCAATGCTGTTGGTTTACCGCCACCCGCAATGCTTCCAGATCGCGGAACGCCGCCTGATAGTTTTCGCCCCGCGCCTTCAGGAATTCGATCAGGGCGGAAACGCTGGCGACGGACGGTGACGGCGTCAGGTCTTCTTCCGAGCGTCCGACCTTCTGGCGTACCCAGGCGAAATAGAGCAGCTTCACCGGGGCCTCATGCTGTCCGCTGTTCGGGCCGTTTGGCGGTGCCCACATTCCTCGCACGAGCGCTGGGAGCGCCCCGGGCATGATGCAGCCCGGCCTGCAAATAGGCGTAGCCGGTGTAGAAGGTGAGCCCGGCTGCCGCCCATAACCCGAGCAGCGCCGCGGCGGTCACGCCGGGCAGCATGCGTTCACTGGCCGAGCTGGCGATCAAGGCCGCAATCGCCACCACCTGGACCACCGTCTTCAATTTCGCGATGCGCGTCACCGGCAGGCTGACATTGGCCTCGGCGAGGAATTCGCGCAGGCCCGACACCAGGATCTCCCGGCACAGGATCACCAAAGCGGGCACCAGGAACGTCCAGCCCTGCAGCATCTGATCGGAGGCCAGCATCAGCAGCGCCGCCGAAACGATCAGCTTGTCCGCGATGGGGTCGAGCATTCGCCCCAACGAGGATTCCGCGTTCCATTTGCGCGCGATCATCCCGTCGAACGCATCGGTAATGCCGGCGATGCAGAACAGAAAGAACACGATCCAGCGCGCGCCATCGCCCGGCAGGAAGAATGCCGCCACGAACAAGGGCACCATCGCGATCCGCGCAAGGGTCAGGGCATTGGGGAGCGAAGACATGGGCTTAGTCTACAGGAACCGGGTGTGGAAAGTCAGGCGGGTTGCGCTGTTAGACCATTAATCGGTGTGAAAGAAATCGTAAATCTTCCGTGCCAAAGCCGAGCTGACCCCATCGACCGCCTCCAAATCCGCAAGGCTCGCCTGGGTCACGCCGCGGGCCGAGCCGAAATGGGCCAGCAGCGCCTTTTTCCGCCGCGCGCCAACCCCGGCGATCTCTTCCAGCGGGCTGGCCCCGATGGCTTTGGAGCGCTTCTTGCGGTGGGTGCCTATGGCGAAACGGTGGGCCTCGTCACGCAAACGTTGCAAATAATACAGCACCGGGCTTTTGGCCTCGAGCCGGAACGGCGCCTGGCCCTGGCGATAGAAATGCTCGCGGCCGGCTTCGCGCTCGATGCTTTTGGCGACGCCGACAATCACCACCTCGTCCGCGCCGACTTCCGCCAGCGCGGCGTGGGCGGCTTCGAGCTGGGCCGGCCCGCCATCGATCAGCACGAGGTCGGGCCATTTGGTCCATTTGTCGTCGGGTGCGCCTTCGCTGCTGTCCCGCACCAGCCGGCCGAAGCGGCGGGTCAGCACTTCGCGCATCATCCCGATGTCGTCCCCCGGAGTCAGGTCTTCCGATTTGATATTGAATTTGCGGTATTCGGCTTTTTGGAAGCCTTCCGGCCCGGCCACAATCATCGCCCCCACCGCATTGGTGCCCTGGATGTGGGAATTGTCATAGACCTCGATCCGACGGGGCGGGGCGTCGAGACCGAATGTTTCCGCGAGGCCTTCCAGCAAAGCGCGCTGGCTGGCGCTTTCGGCTTGGTTGCGCGCGAGCTGGGCGCGGGCGTTCTGCAGCGCCGCTTCCACGATTTCGCGTTTTTCGCCCCGCTGCGGAACGCTGATGTCGACCTTGTGCCCGGCGCGGATGCAGAGCGCCTCCGCAATGAGATCGCATTCCGGCACCTCCTCGCTCAGCAGGATGAGCGAAGGCGCAGAGCGCGTGTCGTAGAACTGGCCCAGGAACGAGGCCAGCACCTCGCCATCGGGCACATCGGCGCCATGGCGCGGAAAGAACGGCCGGTTGCCCCAGTTCTGTCCGGCACGGAAAAAGAACACCTGCACGCAGGATTGCGAACCTTCGCGATGCAGCGCGAACACGTCGGCTTCGGTGAAGCTGGTGGGATTGACGCCCTGGCGCGAATGGATGTGGCTCATGGCGCGGATGCGGTCGCGCAATTGGGCGGCGCGTTCGAAATCCATGCGTTCCGACGCTTCGTGCATTTCGCGGGCGAGCTGCTCCTGCACGACGCGGCTTTTCCCGGTCAGGAAGGTTTTCGCCTGCGCGACAAGCGCCGCATAGCCGTCCACATCGATGCGTCCCGTGCAGGGCGCACTGCAGCGCTTGATCTGATACAGCAGACAGGGACGCGTGCGGCCCTGAAACACCGCATCCGAACAGGAGCGCAGGAGAAACGCCCGCTGCAGCGTGTTCAGCGTCATGTTGACCGCACCCGCCGACGCGAAGGGGCCGAAATAAATCCCGTCGCGCGATTTGGCGCCGCGATGCTTCAGCACCTGCGGAAACGCGTGGTCGGTCCTGAGCAGGATGTTGGGAAAACTTTTGTCGTCGCGATAGCTGACATTGTAGCGGGGCTTCAGCCGCTTGATCAGATTGGATTCCAGCAGCAGCGCTTCGGTTTCCGACGCCGTGGAGACGAAGATCATCTCGGCGGTTTCCGACACCATATGGGCGATGCGATAGGAATGGCCGGCGCCCTTGGCATAGGACGCCACCCGCTTCTTCAGGCTGCTGGCCTTGCCGACATAAAGCACCTCGCCCTTGGCATTCAGCATGCGATAGACGCCGGGCGCATCGGGCAGCGTCTTCAGATAGGCGGCGATGCGCTCCTGCCCTTTGAGCGGCGCATCGGTCGCGAGCGGCGGCGGCAATTCCTCCGGATGATCGATTGGCGGTTTCTCGTCCATGGCTTAGATATAGTACGCAGATCGGCAAATTTGGGGCAGGCGGATCATGGCGTTGATATTCCGGCAATTGTTCGATCCGCAATCCTCGACCTACACCTACCTGCTGGCCTCCGGCAAAAGCGGCGAGGCCATCCTGATCGATCCGGTGTTCGAGCAGGTGCGCCGCGACAGCGCTTTGATCGAAGAACTCGGGCTGAAGCTGACCCATACGCTCGAAACCCATGTCCATGCCGATCACGTGACCGGGGCATGGCTGCTCAAGCAGCGCTGGGGAAGCAGAATCGCCCTGGGCGCCGACAGCGGGGTGGACTGCGCGGACATCCTGCTGCATCAGGGCGACAAGATCCGGTTCGGCCCGCATTATGTCGAAACCCGCGCCACGCCGGGGCACACCCATGGCTGCGTCAGCTATGTGCTCGACGACGAAAGCATGGCCTTCACCGGCGACGCGCTGCTCATTCGCGGCAGCGGGCGGACCGATTTTCAGCAGGGCGACGCACATGCGCTGTACCGCTCGGTGCGGCTGCAGCTTTTCACCCTGCCCGACAATTGCCTGCTTTATCCGGGTCACGATTATCGCGGGCTGACCGTCACCAGCGTCGCCGAGGAAAAGCGCTTCAACCCGCGGCTCGGCGGCGCCCTGTCCGAAGGCGACTTCGTCGGCTACATGCAGAATTTGCGTCTCGCCCACCCCAAGAAACTTGCCATCGCCGTGCCCGCCAATCTCAAATGCGGCCGGCCCGAAGAGGATCAACCCATGCACGACCCCGATTGGGCGCCGCTCACCTGCAATTTCGCCGGCATTTGGGAGGTGCAGCCTTCCTGGCTGGAAGACCATGTTGACATGGTTCAGGTGCTCGATGTGCGGGAGCCGGACGAATACACCGGCCCCTTGGGGCACATCCGTGGCGCCAAGCTGATCCCGTTGGGCGAGCTTGCGGGACGGACGGGTGAGCTCTCCAAGGACCGGCCGGTGGTTGCGGTGTGCCGCGCCGGCGGCCGTTCCGCCCAGGCGACTCTGATCCTGCAGCAGGCGGGGTTCGAGAAGGTCGCCAATCTGCCGGGAGGCATGCTGCGCTGGCGGGGTGAAGGCGGCCCTGTCGAAGGCGGCAAATCATAGCCAAATCTCACAAAACGATGTGAATTATTCGGCGATTTCGAGGCCGGCTGACGCCGCTTCATCGTGAACGCGAGCCGAAAATTGGGGTAGCGAAGCCGGACGGAATCGACGAATTTCTCCGGGGGATTCGACCGTGACGGACAAACAATTCCGCTTCCTGCGAGGCGAGCGGCTTAAAATCGCAGCCGTGATTGCGGCAATAGGGGCGTGGCCAAGTCCGGTGCTGGCGGGGGAGAGCCCGCCGCCGGAGCAGGTGATCATCACGGCGCGGCCGCCCGATCCGGTCGGCAATCGCGCTTTCTCCACCACGCTGCTGGACGAGCAGCAATTGCGGATAACGCCGGAACTCGACACGGCGCTGCGCCAGGTTCCGGGGCTTTCGCTGTTCCGGCGCAATAGCAGCCTCTCGACCAATCAGACGGGACAGGCCGTTTCGCTGCGTTCGATCGGTGCGTCTGGTGCCGGACGCGCGCTGGTGACGCTTGACGGCGTTCCGCAGAACGATCCCTTTGGCGGCTGGGTGATCTGGAGTTCGCTCCCGCCCGAAGACCTTCAGGCGGCGGAAATCGTGAAGGGTGCCGGCGCAGGGCCTTATGGCGCGGGCGCGCTGACCGGCGTCATAGCGCTGACGGAAAGAACCGGCACCAGCGCGGTTGTCGATGCCGAAGCCGGCGAAATCGGTAGAGCGCGCTATGCCGGCGCGGGCAATGTGCAATTCGACAATGTGAGTATCGGCGCCAGCGCGATGTATCTGACGACCGGCGGCTGGATACCGGTGAGCGATGCGCAGCGCGGGCCCGCCGACATCCCGCTGTGGGAGAGAGCAACCAGCGCCTCCATCCATGGCGGCGTGGAAGTTGTGCCGGGCACTCAGGTTACCGGCCGCTTCGGCTTCTATGACGAACGGCGGGGCAACGGCACGATCGGCTCCACCACGCGCGCGAAGGGCACGACCGGAAGCATCACGGTTTCTCATCCCGAACAGGCCGATGAGCTTGGCTGGCGCGTTCAGGGGTGGTTCCGCGATACGGATGTCAACAATCAAACCGTTGGGATTGGTGCCGGGCGTAGAACGACCACGCCATCCGGCAATCAATATGCCGTGCCGGCGCTCGGCTGGGGCGCGAACGCCGCGCTGCGCGGGAGCTTCTCGTGGCTGGATTGGGAACTGGGCGCCGATGCACGGTTGACCGACGGCGAGTCGCGCGAATTGTTCAGCTTTTCAGGCGGACAATTCCGTTCCGGCCGGCTTACCGGAGGGCGCACACTGGTCGGCGGCCTGTATGCGGAGGGTGCGAGCCGGATCGACGAATGGATGATTACCGGCGGCATCCGCATGGACGAATGGCGCAACTATAGCGGCCACACCATCGAACGGACCCTCGCGACCAACGCGATCACGCTGAACGATCATCCAACGGATGCGGACGGCACGGTGCCCACCGCGCGTGCGGGATTGCGCCGGGAATTGACCGAAGGCCTGTTCCTGCGCTCCGCGGCCTATGCGGGCTTTCGTCCGCCGTCGCTGAGTGAGCTGTTCCGCGCCTTCCGCCAGGGCAGCAATTTCACATTGGCGAATTCCGCGCTGAAGCCGGAACGGCTTTATGGCTACGAAATTGGCGCTGGGGACGATCAAGGCGCGCTCACCTGGGATGTGACCGGTTTCTGGAACAAGATTTCAGATGCGGTGACTCTTGTGACGCTCGCCAATGGCCCCGGTAATTTTCCGGGAGGAGCCGGTTTCATCCCTGCGGGCGGCCAATTGATACAGCGGCAGAATGTGGGGGATATCCGCGCCTTTGGCCTCGAGGGCGATGCCCAATGGGCGCTCGACGACAGGCTGGCATTGCGTGCCGGCTTCAACCTGACCGACGCGCATGTCCAGGGCGGAACGGCGGCCCCGCAACTGACAACCAAACGTCCGGCGCAAACGCCGCGTTGGACGATCACCGCTGGGATCGTTGCCACGCCCGATCCGCTGGTCACGTTGGAAACCTATGTGCGTTACGAATCGCTGCGCTGGTCGGACGATCTGAACACGCTGCCGCTCCCCGCCGTCGCCACGGTCGATGCGCGCGCCAATTTTCATCTGCTCCCGGCAATGGATTTCTACGTCGCGGTGGACAACATATTGAACGCCAATGTGACGACCATGCGAGGTGCCGATCAGGTGGCCAATATCGAAGCGCCGCGCCTGTTCCGGGCCGGCATCCGGCTGGCCTATTGACCGATTGCCACACATTTACCGTGAACGGGGTGATCTCCGAAAAGTTACGCATGTCACGCGGCTCCAGAACTCAGCGTAACGCCAAGTAAAAGCCCGTAGCGATGAATATCTGGATGAAAATCGTAGCTGAACGTCTTTTGAACCCTGTAAGCGACGGCGAAAAGTTTGAGAGATAGACCGCTGAAGACATGAGGTAGATGACAGCGGCCATCCCAGTAACCACGAGGAGATTCGGGCCCTCAGGGTCGTTGAAGAATGCAAACATGATCCTCGAACATGCGACGGCTGTAATCGCCAAAATCAGCAAAGAACTATTCTTGAAATTAAAAAGCATCAGGGTGCGGCGCCATTTGCGCATCATGAAAGCATACCCTAGAGCATTGTTGTTTCGACCTGAATCGCATTCCCGCTAAGATGTCATTCCCGCACACGCGGGAATCCAGGCTTTTTCAATATTTCTGGGTGCCCGCCAGAGTTTATCCTCGGGCCCCGCGCATAGCGCGGACCCCGGGGCGGGCATGACACTCACTGCTTCCCGCCCAACAAATTGCGCCCTAGCCGGATATTGCACGAACCCCCAATTTTTGGGGATGAACGTCCGCCTTGGGGTTATACATGTTCGGTCTGGGCTACCGGCGGGAGTGGCCGAGAATCGCCAAGTTCGGACGTTTTCCGAGTGTCATCATTTAGATTTGAAACAGCCGACGTGCCTGCGGTGAGTCGAGGATAATGTTTTCGCCGAGCACCCGGCAAAACACCTTTATCCCCGCAGGGTCAAGGCAACCGCTGCTGCACTTGTCGATCTTCTGGCCGCACACGGCGCATTCGTCGTTGGGGGCCGCCCAATTCAGGCTCGCTTCGGCCAGCGGAATCCTGCAGTCGCCAAGAGCCCGGCGCCAAACAACATCAGTGTTGAAGGCTCAGGTACTGATGTTGCAGCTACGGAACCTGTGGCGGTAGCAAAAGCAACGGTCGTGCTCTTGCTGCTGGAGTAGGCCATACCATCGAATTTCGGTAAAGTACTAACGTTTCGGATATTAAAGAAAAAATCATCAGATATACCGCTTATGGTGGATACGCCGCCTAGCAAACCACCTATTTGAAGCACATCGGATATCTTGACATAATTAAACTCAATCCCTCCGCTTACTGGGATACTGATGGACGCGGTTATGGCAGTGCCGTCAGTTATGTCGGCAGAATTATCGAACGTTAGGGAGAAGCTCCCAGTTACCGGATCGAACGGCGCACCAGCGCCGAATCCTGATGCAATGAACGTGTCATTCAATGTTATGACGGTCGCGTTTGCCGCGACGGAAGAGGATGCCAAAGCGAGCGCGCATACCGCAGCGCACGATGTATTCTTTAAAAACATACTTTCCTCCGCCATAAGCCGAACGCAACAATCGCGCACCTGAGCGTCTGAAAATTACATAGCAATCCTCGGTGATTACCACTAGATCAAATAATGCCGCAGCAATCCGCGGCACGAAAAGAGACGCGCACTGACCGGTCCGGCAGCTTAACCTCGCTCCTGTTGCACTTGGTGTGTAACGCGAACTCAGAACCGGCCATTCGACGTAACGCGTCCGAAGGTCTGAAATCGCCACAAGCAGTCGTTCGTCACCGGTCACGCCGGCATGCAACCTTCGACGATCGCGATATGCGATTTCGTTGTCTGCATACGGAGCTTCAGCAACGGCGCGTATTCGGGGCTGTCGTAAAAGCCTCTCGCGGCCTCCAATGAAGGGAATTCGATGACGACAACGCGGTCGAAGCCGATATCATGTTCCAGCGGATGCACCGTACCGCCACGGACGAGATAGCGCCCGCCATATTGCTCAATGACTTTAGGGACCTGTGCCCGGTAGATATGAAATCGCTCAGGGTCGGTAATCGTGATGTTGGCAATCAGATAAGCCGCCATGCCGTGTGCTCCAGGGCCGCCATATCAAATAACGCCTTGTCGGCTGTAGCGCGAGCCACGTCCGCGCGCGCTGAACCGTCCCATTGAGCGGCCCGAGGATAAGCTCTGGCGGGCATCCGTAAAATGCTGAAAAGCCTGAATACACGCGTGCGCGGGAACGACATCCCAAGGGGAATGCGATTCAAGTTGAATCCGCAATGCTCTAGTAAGGGTATCCTGGAAGCCTTGGCGTGCCGGGCTTCCATTCCGGCAGCCGGGCGTAGTCATCGCCAATCGGCATCTTGACCTTCGGCAGACTCTGTTTGTCGAG
>DATARE010000136.1:0-7683 GCA_036264295.1 Micropepsaceae bacterium
AACCGCCTTCGGAAGCCCCCGCCATGGCCGGACGCTCCGCCCGGTCGCCGCCGCCCTCCCCGCGCCCATCCAGCATCACCAATTCGCCGCGGAATTTCTGCAGCACGATTTCGGTCGAATATTTCTCCGACCCGTCCTTGTCGGTGTATTTGCGCGTCTGGAGCTGGCCTTCCAGGTAAACCTTGGAGCCCTTCTTCAGATATTGCTCCGCCACTTTCGCGAGGTTTTCATTGAAGATCACCACGCGATGCCACTCCGTCTTCTCTTTCCGCTCGCCGCTGGCCTTGTCGCGCCAGGATTCGGAGGTCGCAATCGAGAGATTGACCACGGGATCGCCCGACGTCAGCCGCCGCACCTCCGGATCGCGCCCCAAATTGCCGATCAGGACCACCTTGTTGACGCTGCCCGCCATCACCATCTCTCCTTTGTACGAAATTCCAATCTAGCGCCCGGTCTTGCCCTGAGCCACCCGTGGGAAAACTTGTCCACGCATTTGCTTCAGGGCGGCCTCTGTAGCATATGTTCTATGTTTGTTCTAGTGGTGAGTCGCAGCGTGGCCTGCACCGGAGTTGCCGCTTGCGGCGGCGCCCGCGCCTCGTCATAGAGAACGCTTTAGCTTCGGGTCCTGAATGCAGAAAACCATCTCGGTTCGTGGTGCGCGCGAACACAATCTGAAGAATGTCGATGTCGACATTCCGCGCGATCAGCTCGTGGTCATCACCGGCCTGTCGGGTTCGGGCAAATCCTCCCTCGCCTTCGACACGATCTATGCCGAGGGCCAGCGGCGCTATGTCGAAAGCCTGTCGGCCTATGCCAGGCAATTCCTGGAGATGATGCAGAAACCGGACGTCGATCATATCGATGGCCTGTCGCCTGCCATTTCCATCGAGCAGCGCACCACGTCAAGGAATCCGCGCTCGACCGTCGGCACGGTAACGGAAATCTACGATTATCTGCGCCTGCTCTATGCGCGGACGGGCATCCCCTATTCGCCGGCCACCGGGCTTCCCATCGAAAGCCAGACCGTGAGCCAGATGGCGGACCGCATCCTGGCCCTGCCCGAAGGCACGCGGCTTTATCTGCTGGCGCCCATCGTGCGCGGGCGCAAGGGCGAATACCGCAAGGAATTGGCCGACCTGCAGAAGAAGGGTTTTCAGCGCGTCAAGGTGGACGGTCAGGTCTACAATCTCGGCGAGGTGCCGACGCTCGACAAAAAGCTGAAACACGACATCGACGTGGTGGTCGACCGCGTGGCGGTGCGGGCCGATTTGGGCAATCGCCTGCCCGATTCCATTGCCACGGCGCTCGATCTTGCCGACGGACTTTTGGTGATCGAATTCGCCGACCAAAAGGAAAAAGGCCAACCGAAGACGCTTTTGATGTCGTCGAAATTCGCCTGCCCGGTTTCCGGTTTCACCATTCCGGAGATCGAGCCGCGCCTGTTCTCATTCAACAATCCCCATGGCGCCTGTCCGGAATGCGATGGGCTGGGGGCAAAGCTCTATTTCGATGCCAATCTCGTGGTGCCGGACGACAGCCGCACTTTGCGCCAGGGTGCGATTGCGCCGTGGTCGCGGTCGTCCTCCCCCTATTATCTCCAGACGCTGGAAGCGATCACCCGGCATTACAAGGTGAGCGTGAACACGCCCTGGGCGGAGCTGCCGAAAAAACTCCGCGACGTGATCCTGTTCGGCTCGGGCGATGAGGAGATCAAGTTCTCCTATGATGACGGTGCGCGCCGCTATGACATCAAAAAAGCGTTCGAAGGCGTGGTCGAGAACATGGACCGGCGCTACAAGGAATCCGACTCGGCCTGGGTGCGCGAGGAGCTGGAGAAATATCAGTCCGAAAGCCCGTGCGAGGTTTGCAAGGGATACCGGCTGAAGCCCGAAGCGCTCTGCGTCAAAATCGCGGGCAAACATATCGGCGAGGTTTGCGAGCTGTCCGTGCGCGCGGCCGACCGCTGGTTCGCCGAACTGGATGCGCATCTCAATGCCAAACAGAAAGAGATCGCGGCGCGCATCCTGAAGGAAATCCGCGCCCGGCTTCTGTTCCTGAACAATGTGGGGCTGGAATATCTCAGCCTGTCGCGGGCCTCGGGGACGCTCTCGGGCGGAGAAAGCCAGCGCATCCGTTTGGCCTCGCAGATCGGTTCGGGGCTTTCGGGCGTGCTCTATGTTCTGGACGAGCCCTCCATCGGGCTGCATCAGCGCGACAACGCGCGGCTGCTGGATTCGCTGAAAGGCCTGCGCGATCTCGGCAATACGGTCGTCGTCGTGGAGCATGATGAGGAAGCCATTCGCACTGCCGATTATGTTTTCGACATGGGACCGGGCGCAGGGATTCATGGCGGACATCTGATCGCCGAGGGCGTGCCCGAAGAGATCATGCGCAACCCGAACAGCCTGACGGGGCAATATCTTTCCGGCGCGCGCCAGATTCCGATGCCGGCCGCCAGACGGCGCCCCACGCACAATCGCTGGCTGAAAGTGGTGGGCGCAACCGCGAACAATTTGAAGAACGTCACCGCGGAAGTGCCGCTTGGCACGTTCACCTGCATCACCGGTGTTTCCGGCGGCGGCAAATCCACGCTCACCATCGAGACGTTGTACAAAGCGGTGGCGCGCCGGCTGAACAATTCGCGCGATCTTCCGGCGGCGCACGAAAAGCTCCTCGGCCTCGAATTCCTCGACAAGGTCATCGACATCGATCAATCCCCAATCGGGCGGACGCCGCGGTCCAATCCGGCCACCTACACGGGCGCTTTCACGCCGATCCGGGAATGGTTTGCGGGACTGCCGGAAGCCAAAGCGCGCGGCTATGGGCCGGGACGGTTCTCCTTCAACGTCAAGGGCGGGCGCTGCGAAGCGTGCCAGGGCGATGGCGTCATCAAGATCGAGATGCACTTCCTGCCCGATGTCTATGTGCAATGCGATGTCTGTGGCGGCAAGCGCTACAACCGCGAAACGCTGGAGGTGAAATTCCGCGGGTTCTCTATCGCCGATGTGCTGGACATGACGGTGGAAGCCGGTGCCGATCTGTTTAAGGCGGTCCCTGCGGTGCGCGAGAAGCTGGATACGCTGACGCGCGTCGGGCTCGGCTATATCAAGGTGGGACAGCAGGCGACGACGTTATCCGGCGGCGAAGCGCAGCGCGTGAAGCTGGCCAAGGAATTGTCACGCCGCGCCACGGGCCGCACGCTTTATATTCTGGACGAGCCCACGACGGGGCTGCATTTCGAAGACGTGCGCAAGCTGTTGGAGGTGCTTCAGGAGCTGGTGGAAAGCGGCAACACGATCATCGTGATCGAACACAATCTGGAGGTCATCAAGACCGCTGATTGGATCATCGATCTGGGTCCCGAAGGTGGCGAAGGCGGTGGCGAGATCATTGCGGCCGGCACACCGGAACAGGTGGCGAAAGTCGCACGGTCCTACACGGGGCAATATCTGAAGCCGCTGCTGAAGAAGCAGCTCCGCGCCACCGCGGCGGAGTGAGGTAGAAAGCGCTCGAATTTATGGTAGTCTGAAACACATGACGACCGTAGAAGACATTGAAGAAGCCGTGGAAAGGCTGCCGCCCGAGAAACTGGCAAAATTTCGCGCTTGGTTCGAACAGTTCGAGGCGGCGCGGTTCGATAAGAAGATCGAGCAGGATGCCCAACACGGCCGGCTGGACAAGCTCGCCGAAGCAGCCCTTCGTGAATTTCGCGATGGGCGTGCCCGCGAACTGTGAGGCATTTCGCCAGCTCAGCGTTCTGGCGAGCCTACGAAGCGCTTCCTTCTCATATACGTGAACTTGCCGATAAAAATTACGTGCTGCTTAAAGAGAATCCGCAGCATCCGTCGTTGCATTTCAAAAAAGTTGGACGCTTCTGGAGCGTCCGAATTGGAATCCGACACCGCGCGCTCGGTGTCGACGCCGACAATGGGATTGTTTGGTTCTGGATCGGCTCGCACGCGGATTATGATGCGCTGAGTGGATAACTACTTATGTGGATTCGGCTCCGCGCCACCGCGGCGGAGCAAACGAGAATTCCTTATTTCGCGGATTTTGATATACTGCGGCTATGACGACGAAAGTGTGGGATGAACTCTTGCGGCGTGTCCAATCCTGGCCGGAGGATGCGCAGGAGGAGTTGGCGCAAGTCGCGTCTGAAATCCAAAGCGAGCTGAGCGAACACAAATATCAGGCTACCGTTGAGGAATTGCGGGGCGTGGACCGTGGCTTGCGCGACGCGGCTTCGGGTAAATTTGCAACGCGAGAGCAAGTCGAAGCGGTATTCGCAAAGTACCGCCGTTGATGAAACTCGTCTGGACTGCCGCAGCACTTGCTGATCTGGACGATATTCTTGCTTATACCGCCGAAAACTACCCTGCTCTTTTGGCACCGTTGAGCTGCGCATTCGCGCCGTCGTCGAGCGCATTGGCCGTCACCCGCAAAGCGCTCGTCGCCTGGACAGCGATCGGAGGTGCGCGTCGTTCCCGTTCTCAGATATCCATTCAGGATTTTCTATCGGGTCGCAGCAGTCGAGATCGAAATCCTGCATATCCACCATACGTCACGCGGCCCGGAGGTGGAGCGCATCTGACTTGCTGGTGAAATCCGTGCCACGGCGGCGGAGTAAACTGTGAGGCATTTCGCCAGCCAATGGGCGATTTACGGTGTCTCGAAATGAAAGACGGCCCGTTCACTCTGTCAAAGCACCGGCGTTAAGCGCTTGACCCTGCTCGGGGCTTAACCCTAAGGCCCAAGCGGCCCGATCCTTGCTGCGTTCCGCGGCATGTCTCAGAGCGGCCTCTTCGTGCTCATCGCCGTGCTCGCGGCCCAGGCGCATCAACAGTCCGAAAGGACCTGCATGGCGCAGGCGCTCTATTACGAGGCGCGCAGCGAAGGCGTACGCGGCGAAGAAGCCGTGGCCGAGGTCATTCTTCGCCGTCTGCACGACGCCAATCGTCCGGATTCGGTTTGCGGCGTGGTTTACGAACCGCATCAATTCTCGTTTTTGGACAATGGCGCGGTGCATGGCCGGCTTGAACCCGATGCATGGGCGGCGGCGAACCGGCTGGCCGCGCGCATTCTCACCGGTGAAATCGTCACCGCAATGACCCGTCGCGCAACCCATTACCATGAGGTGAGTGTGCGGCCGTCCTGGGCCAAGACCCTGCTGAAGACCGCCCGAATCGGAAAGCATGTGTTTTACAAACCGCGGCCACCGAAGAGCCCCGGTTCAATTGCGAATTCGCGTGGCCGTGAAGGAAAACCGCCTACTCCCCTGGCCCGCACGGCGCTAAACTCCCCCGGCCGTGCAACAGGATCGGGATCATGATGCGCAACCTCACTGCGATTGCCCTTTTCGCCGGTCTCGTGGCGCTGCCGCTCGCGTGCGCATCTGCCGAGGTGCAGGAGAAGACCGCGACAGTCGCCGGTATGACGCTGCATTACAAAGTGGTGCTGCCGAAAAATTACGACCCCGCGAAATCCTATCCGGCCGTGCTCGCCTTTCCGCCGGGCGGTCAGGACATGGACATGGTCGATGCGACGCTGAATGGAAACTTCCGCGCGCAGGCCGAACAGCGCGGCTATATCGTGGTCGAGCCGGCGGCGCCGAACGGCACGCTTTTCTTCGAAGGCGGCGACCGGGTGTTTCCCGCCTTCCTGACCAAGCTCACAACCGACTACAAGATTCTCGACAACAAGTTTCACATTGCCGGCAATTCGAATGGCGGCTTAAGCGCGTTTCTGATCGCGTCGCACTATCCGCAATATGCCTGGTCCGTGACCGGCTTTCCGGGCTTCCTCGATGGCGGCTCGCAACAGCAGTTGGCCGCGCTCGGCAAGATGTGCATCCACATGTTCGCGGGCGAATTGGATTCCGGTTGGCCGGACGAAATGCGCGCACAGGCGGCCAAATTTCGCAGCCTCGGCTATCACGTGACGTTCGCCATCGAGAAGGGGCAGCCGCACGTCATCCGAACATTGACGGGCGCGGGCGCGAGCCGGCTGTTCGATCAGTTCGATGCGGCGCGCACCGGACATTGCGCCGAATAATCCGCGACACGCGCGAAGCTTCCAGACCTATTTGCATTGAGTTTATCCAGCGCTCAAAACAACCCCCCCGTGGCAGGGCTCGACCCTGCCATCCAGCGAGCCCGCGTCTGCGGGCTCAAAAGAATCCATCGGCTCGCAGACGCTCGCCTGCTGGTTGGCCAGCTCGGAGGCCGGCCATGGTGAGAGATGTGAGTCTTCCTAATCTGAAACGACTTTAATTCCCGACGCCGAACAGGCTGTGCTGAAATCTGGATCTGTCCCGCGCTGCGCTTTCCTCGGCGGCTTTGGCGCGGGCCGCTTGTTCGGCGGCAGCCTTGGCCTCCTGCATCGACGCATTGACCCGTGCCGCCGCATCCCGGGCGAGTTGGGCCCGCGCAGCTTCCGCCTGGGCCTGCTCCGCGGCTTCCTTTTCGGCCTTGATGCGGTCGGCTTCCTGTTTCTCGGCCAGGATTCTGGCGACTTCCGTCCGCACCTGTTCGGCGGTTTCCTGCGCAGCCCGTGCGCGAGCCGCTTCCTGCTGTGCCGCGAGTTCGGCCGCAGCCGCCTTTGCCCGTTCGGCGTCTTGCGCCGCTTGAACCGCAGCTTCGGCCGCAGCAGTAGCCCGCTCCGCAGCCGCGTTTGAGGGCGCGGGGGGATTGGCGGCGGCGGGCTGCGCTTTCGCCGATTCCGTTGCTGTCTTTGCGACATTTGCCGTCTGCGCTGGACCTGCCGTTTTGGCGGCAGGCGCGGTCTTTTCCGCCGGCTTGGGAGCAGCATCGGCCGCAGCCGTGGGCAGAGCCGGCGCGGGCGTCTGAACCGGCGGCGCAATGATCTGGGGTTTGGCCGGTATCGCAGCCGGTGGACTGTTCACCGAAGCCGTTGCTTCGGGTTTGCCGCTGATGAGCAGTGCCGGGATGATGACGGCAAGCACCGCCGCCGCCGCAAATGCGATACCCGTGACCGCAAGACGTCCCATTGCGAACAAGGGTCGCCGAGCATTGGCGCGATCGCTTGCCGAAGGACGAACGAGGGGGTGAGGCGCCGGTGCGGGCTCAAGCTCCGCCACATTTGCAACCGGCGTCTCAACAACCGGAGCTTCCGGCGCGGGCGCGGGTTCCGACAGAGTTGCGAGCGCCGTTTCGAAAACGAAAATGTCCGACGCAGGCGCGGGCGGCGCTTCCGGCACAGACGCGGGTGGCGCTTCGGACACTGCCGCAGGCTCGGGCGCGATTTCCGGTTCGATTTTGTGCATCGTCATTTGCGATGCCAAGGCACCCGCGATGTGGTGGCGGCCGATCTGCGGCGAGCCGTCATAGGCTGCCGAAAAATACGCCAGGCTGGCGATCGACCAGAGCGTGCGCGGAAGGCCGCGCGATGCATCGACGATCAGATCCAATGCATCGGGAGCGAACAAATCCCGCAAGCCGGTGTTGCCTGCACGTTGCAAAAGATAGGCGCGCGTGTCGGATTGGGTGAGACGCGTCAGTTCGACGACGGCAGTATCGGCAACCGAACTGAGCCGGCGCACCGACGAGGGCAGACAGAGCAGGATCGTCGTCGTGGCCGGGCGATTGCCCCCCGGTTCGAGCAGCTGCAGTCCGGAATCCGTCAGCGAGTCGGCTTCATCGACCAGCAGCACATCGTATCTTTCGG
>DATARE010000579.1:0-2984 GCA_036264295.1 Micropepsaceae bacterium
GACCACCGTTGCTCCTCAATGGTCATCTGCATCCGAAGGACAACCCCAGCCGGCTGGCCGCCGTCACCTCGCCCATGGCTGCGGGTACTTGAAGCGGCACGAGACTGTCTCAGAGAGGCTCATTGTCTTGACCGTTGTTTGGGGCTGCGGCGCGCCTGCAATTCCTGTCGATATTTGTCGGGACCGATTTCTCCCGCAGCAAAGGCGAGGCGCCGTCTCGTCCGCGGTTTGGTGGCAGGTCCCGGAGCAAAAACGCAAGTCTCTTCCGTGATCGGAACTCCGCTGTTGCGGTCCACAAATACCGGATCGATCGCGGCGCCGGTTTTGGCATCGGCCAGCGTGACGCTTGCTCCTTCGGGGGCGAAATGCTTGTTGCCCCAGGCGAGCATGGCCACCAAAACGGGGCGGAAATCGCGGCCGCGCCCGGTCAGGACATATTCATAGCGCGGTGGATGCGAACTGTATTGGCGCCGCTCCAGCAATCCCGAATCCACAAGCGCGTTCAGCCGCCGCGTCAGCATGCCAGGCGCGATGTTGAGGCTCTTCTGGAACTCGTCGAAGCGCGTCAGCCCGTGCAGGGCGTCGCGCAGGATCAGAATGCTCCACCATTCACCCACCCGCTCCAGGCTGCGGGCGATTGGACATTGCATATGGCCGAAACTGGTGCGTTCCACGGTGCTGCATCCCGCTGTTGCGCGCTAGATGAAATATTCGGTCCACTCCGCGATCTTTCCGTTTTTCACGAGGAAAACGGCAATGACATGCGAGGTGCGTGTTTTTTCCGGCGTGACGAAGTGATTCAGCTTCTCGATCACGACCACTGGTCCTTTGGCGAAACGTTCCAGCAGCTCCTGGTGCACTTTCTCGCCGTTAGCCGTCACGCGCTTCATGGTTTCCTGGACCGCGCTGAAGCTTCGCGTCGCGGTCAGGTCGGTTGGCCGGAAGCGGAAGGCACAATCGTCGGCGAAGAAGGTGCGGACCGCGTCTGCTGCCGGGGGCACCGAATTGGCAGCGGCATCAAACGTTTCGACCATGTCCGTGATCAGTTTGACGTTGGTCTTGTCCGCATCGCTCATCTCAGCGGCAAAGAGTTTCCGCGGCACAGCGGCAGCTGCAAGCGCTACGGCAAGACTCGCGGGCAAGAATGTGCGTCGGTTCATAGGATTCTCCGTGCTGATATTGCCGGGATTTGTGCGTTCCACTGCGCTGTATCCCGAGTAAATATCATGATAGTAGTTAGAAGAGCGCACAGAGTCAAGGACCGCTGTCGAATGGTCGGCAGCCGGTTTGCCTTTGCCGCGGACATTAAAGCTCCGCAATTTGACTGCGCCGATATGATCTCTGTACAGATCATGTGCGGGCCGGGATGGAGTTGGACATGAAAATTGACCTCGGTGGGAAAATGGCAGTTGTGACGGGTTCTACCGCCGGTATCGGGTTCGCCATCGCCAAGGGACTTGCTGAAGCGGGCGCCGAAGTGATTGTGAACGGGCGGACCAGGCAGCGTGTCGAAACAGCGGTTGGCAAGATCGGTACACGTGCGCGCGGAGTCGCCGCAGATATCGGTACGGCGGAAGGATGCGAGGCATTGATCCGCGCCGTTCCACGTTGCGATATCCTGGTGAACAACGCGGGAGTCTTCGCCCCTGCGGATTTTTTCGATACGCCGGACAGCGAATGGGAGCGGCACTGGCAGGTGAATGTCATGGCTGGCGTGCGCCTCGCGCGGGCCTATCTTCCCCATATGCGCGAAGCCGGGTGGGGACGGGTTATTTTCATCAGCTCCGAATCCGCCTTCAACATACCGGCCGAAATGATTCACTACGGCGTCAGCAAGACAGCCGATGTCGCTGTGGCGCGAGGCCTCGCGAAGCGGATGGCAGGAACCGGGGTCACAGTGAATTCAGTCCTGCCCGGTCCGACATTGTCGGAAGGCGCTTCCGAATTCTTCGCCGGCCAGGCGGCGAAATCCGGCAAGACGGTTGAGGCGGCGGCCAGCGAGTTCATTGCCGCGCATCGTGCGAGTTCCATCATCCGGCGACCCGCGAGCATCGAGGAAGTGGCAAATATCGTCGTGTATGTGGCGTCGCCACAGGCGTCTGCCACCACGGGCGCCGCATTACGCGTCGATGGCGGCGTAATCGATACTTTGATGTGAGTGCAAAAGTCCGATCCTACCGCTTCAGCCGTGTAGGGAGAGAAACGGGTCGAACGGGCAGAAGTACGTCGGCTATCCGGTTTCTCATTTTGTGAGACGCGTGAACTGCGCGGGTTCAGCCATGTTGAGCAGTGAACATATTTTCTCCTACACCCTCATGCTGCAAGAGCCAGCGCTTACGGTCCAAACCCCCACCATAGCCGGTCAATGAATTGTCCGCTCCGACCACGCGATGGCACGGTACGAATATGGCAATGGGATTCGCACCAATCGCAAGGCCGACTGCGCGCACGGCCTTTGGCTTCCCGATACGAGCCGCAAGGACGCCATAGCTGATCGGGCGTCCGGCGGAAATTTCACACAATGCTTTCCAAACCTTGCGCTGGAAAGTTGTACCGCTGGTCGCCGTCAAAGCGCCGGTGATGGCGTCGATATCGCCTTCGAAATAGGCTTCGAGAGAGCGTCGCGCCATGGATGAATGCGTCGTGTGACGCAGTTCAAGGGTATCTCTACCATGATGCCGCTGCAACATTCTGCGCATTCGCTCCTCGTGGTCTTCCCAATTAACCGCGCGCAGGCGGTGCTCGTGATCCGTGACCAGCAACATCGGACCGGTCGGCGTCCTGATGCGCTCGAGAACAAATGTTTGTTTGGTCATTAGTCGAAAACTCTGGCGTCTGCAGAAACGGATATGGCCCCCGCGGCCACCTGTTTCTGGCGGTTTTCGGACTCGATGATCCCGCGAATGTCGATGTCCGAAAATCGCTAGACGGATTCCTTGCTTCGCAGCATATCTTTCGCATGGACCTTAATCACGATGCCTGTT
>DATARE010000615.1:0-8791 GCA_036264295.1 Micropepsaceae bacterium
CCGGTCAGCGTCCACTGATGCGTTCACCTGCTCGCGCTTGCATCTCGGCAAGCGCGAGGAAGACGAGGCCGATCAAGATTGTTCCGGCCGAAACGAACAGCGCTTCGTTGAAATTCGTTTTTCCCACGACCAGATAGCCCGCCGCGAGCGGCCCCATAATCTGCCCCAATCCGAAACCCGCTGTCAGCACGGCAAAACCCCTGCCCTGCGCGCTCTGCCTTCCGAGTGCGAGAATGAGCGCGGTGATTGCCATAAAGGTGCCTCCGAAAAACAAAGCGGACAGCAGCGCCGCCGAGGCCGTCTCCGTGAGAGCAGGCAGAAGAATGCCGACAAACTGAGTGACATAGGCGAGCGCCAAAGCGGCCGAGAAGCCGATACGCTCGCCTATCCAAAACCAGAAGATACAGCTCGGCAGACCGGCGAGGCCCACCACCACCCACACCCAGTCACCGATGCTTTCCATGCCCGGGCGAGCCTTCACGATGGCCACGATAAACGTCGCCACGATGGAATAGCCGAAGCCCTCGCAGGTGTAGTTCACCAGCAAGGGCCAGAGCGGCAGCGGGTGCGGCACATGGCGTGGAATGGCACGCACGCGGAGATTGGGACGAAGCTCGGTGTCTTTCACCACCATGAGGATGAACGGCGCCAGCACCGCGCCGAGAACACCGGCAGCGATCCACAAGCCCCGCCAATCGAGAAAGCCGCTCGCCAGCCGGGCAATCAGTCCCGAAAGCGCAATGCCGATGCCGACACCCCCGAACAGCCAGCCGATGCGCGCGGGCTGCGCCGCCTTGGTCAGTGCTTCGGCGACGATGTTCGCCGCGAAAAGGAAAACGAAAGCGCTGGCCACACCCGCCAGGCCGCGGAGAACCAGCCATAGAGGCACCGAATCGGTGAGCCCCGTGGCAAGCGTGGTGGCGATGCTCGCAATCAGCGACCCACGAAACACCAAAACGCGGGTGCGGCCCTTTGGGATCAGCGCACCGATCACCGTGCCCAGCAGATAGCCGACGAAATTGACCGAGGCGATCAGACCCGCCACACCCGAACCGAAACCGACATCGCGCTGCATGAGAGGAAGCAGCGGCGTGTAAAAGAAACGGCCGATCCCCATACCGACCGCAAGGGCGAGAAAACCGCCGAGAAGCAATCGGCCAGCCTTGTCAGCCCGCTCCCGCGGATCGATGTCTGAAGCAGTTTCGCCGTCGCTCACGCCGCCTGGGCAGCGGACGGCTCGGTTAGAAGCGCATACAGCGTCGCGGCCTGCGGCGCGACGCGCAGCTTTTCGCAAACGGCTTGATTGCGCAGAAGGCGCGACACCCGCGCCAGCGCTTTCAGGTGATCGGCACCGGCCCCTTCCGGCGCCAGCAGCAGAAACACCAGATCCACCGGCTGATCGTCCATCGAATCGAAATCGACCGGATGATCGAGCTGCGCAAACAGCCCCGTCATCTTTTCCACCCCGGCCACGCGGCCATGAGGAATCGCAATCCCCTGCCCCATGCCGGTGGAGCCGAGCTTTTCACGCTCGGTAAGGGTTTCGAAAATGCGCCGTTCCGAAAGCTGGGTGAGCATGGCCGCCTTGTGCGCCATCTCCTGCAGCACTTGTTTCTTCGTCGCGGCCTTCACATGCGCAAGAACCGCGTCGGGCGAAAGCAAATCTGCGATTTCCATGATATCCCGTTGTATTACAGCGGCCCGGAAGGGCTGTGCCCCCCGCGGTCGTGATGGTTCTTCAGGCGCCTGGCATAACGGCGTACGCGTTTTTCCAGATGGTCCAGAGCCATGTCAAACGCTCTATGCGCGTCCTCGCCGCTACCGTGCGCTTGCATTGATGAACCAGAGCTGAAATGCACGCTGCAATCGGCCCGGAACCCGTTTCGTTCCTTGATAAAGGTCACACTGGCCTCGGCATCGCGATCAAAATGCTTTTCCACCGCTGCCGGGAGCCTTTCACGTACATATTGCGGCAAGGCCTCGCCGATCTCGATCTGTTTTCCAGCAATTCGAATGTGCATCATGTGTTACTTCGGACCTCCGGCTTATGCCGCCCGCGGTACCCGCGCGTCCGAAAAGGCGCGGACCATAGGTCGGGCCCCCAGCCCTGTCAACCGCCGGTTACGCCCCGGCGTGGGACACTTCCAATTGGCGCTGACGGCGCCTTTCGACTGAAGATGGGATGCGTAGCGCTTCACGATATTTTGCGACCGTCCGGCGCGCGATGTCTATGCCATCGGTGCTTAAGATGGTGACGATGCGGTCGTCGGACAAGACGTCGTCTTCCTCTTTCTCGACAAGTTCGCGGATGCGGTCGCGCACCGCCTCGGCGGAATGCGCCTCTCCGCCATTGGCGGATTGGATGGCCGAGGTGAAGAAATATTTCAGCTCGAACAGGCCGCGCGGCGTCGCCATGTATTTGTTGGACGTCACGCGCGATACAGTGGATTCGTGCATCCCGATGGCGTCCGCGATCAGCCGCAAATTCAGCGGCCGCAAATGGCGCACGCCATGGGTCAGGAAAGTATCCTGCTGGCGCACGATCTCGCTCGCCACTTTTACGATCGTGCGCGCACGCTGATCCAGACTCTTGACCAGCCAGTTGGCGCTGTTCAGACAATCGGTGAGATAGGTCTTGTCGTCGCGGTTGCGGGCGTTCCGGTTCACTTGCGCATAATAACGCGCATTCACCAGCACGCGCGGCAGCGTGTCCGAATTGAGCTCCACATGCCAGGTTCCGTCCGTGCCTTCGCGCACATAGACATCGGGCACCACCGGCTGCACCGGCTCGGAACCAAAAGCGAGGCCCGGCTTCGGCGTGAGGGCGCGAATCTCCGCGATCATGTCGGTGATATCCGCGGCATCGAGCGAGCAGAGCGCCGAGAGCCCCGCAATGTCGCGCTTGGCAACCAGATCCAGACGCGTGAGCAAAAGCTGCATGGCGGGATCGAGCCGGTCCCGCTCCTTCAATTGCAGCGCGAGGCATTCGACGAGATCGCGCGCGAACACGCCGGCCGGATCGAAGCCCTGCAGCACCGCAAGCGTGGATTCGCAATCTTCCCGCGTGGTGCCCAGGCGCTCGGCAATTTCCGCCAGATCGGCGCGCAAATAGCCGGCTTCATCCACAGCCTCAATCAGCACCTCGGCGATGAAACGCTGGTGCGGAACGAGCCCGGCAATGGCGAGCTGCGCTTCCAAATGCCCCTTCAATGTGGTGTCGGCGGTAAGATTGCCTTCGAAATCCTCGCCGTCTGCGCTTCCACCCGGTCCGGCATGCGACCAATCGGTGAGCGGCTGGTTGACGTCGCCCGAAGGCTGCTTTTCGGCACGGCTCTCATCCGCGTACAGATCTTCACGTCCGGCATCGAGATCCGACGCAGTGCCGAAATCCTCGGTGGCGAGCGTCTTGTCCAACGGCGCGTTGTCGGCAATTGCCGCAGCACCTTCGAGTTCGCGCGGATTGGGTTCCAATTCCGCGCTGTGCGGCTCCTCGCGCTCAAGCAACGGATTCTTCTCGAGCTCCGTCTCGACGTAATCCGCAAGCTCAAGATTGGAGAGCTGCAGCAGCTTGATCGCCTGCTGCAATTGCGGCGTCATGACCAGGGTTTGACCCTGTTTCAGCTCAAGACGTTGCGTCAGCGCCATGGGTGAAACTCGAACTCCCCGCTACAACGAGAAGCGCTCGCCGAGATAGACCCGGCGCACGTCCTTGTCGCCCACGATGTCCTCAGGTGCGCCTTCCATAAGCACCTGGCCTTCGTGGATGATGTAGGCGCGGTCGATGATCTCGAGCGCTTCGCGAACATTGTGGTCGGTGATGATGACGCCGATGCCGCGATCCTTCAAATGCCGCACCAATTCTCGGATATCGTTGATCGCAATGGGATCGATGCCGGCAAACGGCTCGTCCAAAAGGATATAGGCGGGGTGCGTCGCCAGAGCGCGCGCGATCTCCACCCGCCGCCGCTCGCCGCCCGAGAGCGAAATCGCCGGGGTGTGTGCGACATGGGTGATGGAAAATTCCGCCAGCAGACTGTCGACCAGAGTGGCGCAATGGGCCGCATCGGGTTCCACCAATTCCGCGGCGGCGCGGATATTCTCCTCTGCCGTCAGTCCACGGAAGATCGAGGCTTCCTGCGGCAGGTAGCCAATGCCGAGACGGGCGCGGCGGTACATCGGCAATCGCGTGATGTCGTGGCCATCCAGCGTGATGGAACCGTAATCGGCGCGGATAAGACCGGTGATGAGATAAAATATCGTGGTCTTGCCCGCACCGTTGGGGCCCAGAAGCCCGACGACCTCACCGCGCTTCAAGGTCAAGCTCACACCACGCACCACGGGGCGCTTTTTGAAACTTTTCCCGAGGCGCGTGGCCGACAAGCCCTGGAATCCTTCCAGGAGACGAGGTGTCGGCCGCTCTGTGCCATCGCGCAGATCGAAGATGTTCGTGTTCTCGTTCATTGGCCCGGATATTGCTTTCTTAGGTTTAAGATCGCGTGAATGTTAGGGTTTCGGGGTGTTTGCGGGCGGGTTTGCATTTGCGGCCGGTGCGGCTGCGCCGGTCTTCTGCGCCGGAAAGAAAAGACCCTGGACCCGGCCAGGTGGTGTTTGCGCGGACGTCTGTCCCGCCGGCGCCGGCTCGGCACCCGCCGACAACCGCGCGATCCCCGTGGCCATGGCGACCTCCAACGTGGACCCGCGCATGACATTGGCTTCCTTGGTGAGGACGACGTGACCGTTGAGGTGCAGAATCTGGCTCGGCACATCGTAGATGCCATTGTCCCCCACCGCCTGGCCCGAGGGCGAATCGACGATGACGTGCCCTTGCGCTTCCATTTTCGATGCCCGGCCGCCCGGCGCCGTCACTTTTACCTGGTCGGCGTGCAGCCGCACCGCACCCTGGGTGACGATAACGTTGCCAGTATAGGTGCCGGTCTCGCCATTGAGATCGGCAAGAAACGAATCGGCATTCACTGCGATGGGCGCGTTCGAATCCAAACCCATATTGGCCGGCTTGCGTGCCGGCTGGGACGCGGTCTGGGCCGCCTCCGCCGTCGAAGCCGCGAGACAAAGCGTTGCCAGCAACGCAGCGACACGTCTCATTCCACAGTTCCCCCTGCCGGTTTTGTCTTGTTGTTGTGGAGCACCATATGGACATTGCCCTCAAAGCGAAGCTGGCGGGATTCGCGATTCAGCGCGAAACGCTCGGCCGTGATGCGGCCAAAACTTCCGTCGGCCTGGATACCGTGCTCGCCATGAACTGTGCCCGCCTTGAGATCGGCCACAGCGGATTGCGTGTGCGCATCGTAGCCATTTTCCGAAATCAGATGCATTCCGCCGGAGACTTCCAGAACATGGGTCTTGGTGTCGACCACGCCTTTGACAGCGGTGACATGGAATGCCGTCCCGTCCTTCAAACTCATATCGGCCGCCACATCCTCCAGCCGCACGCGATTGGAACCGCGCGCTTCCTGGATGGCGCGTGCCGCGGTGACGACAAAGGGCAAGCCGTCATTGTCGACGCCGGTAAGGCGCGGCTTCACCATGGCAAGATCGCCTTCCACACGTCCAAGCCGTTCAAAGGTCATGGCCATACGTCCGGCATCGCGCGGCTGCAGCGCATAGACAAGCACGACGCCGCCGAGCGCCAGCGCCGCCAAGGGCAACGCGCCTTTCATGAATTTGACGAACATGCTGTAGCGGCGCGCCGCCATTAGGGTGGCGCGCGGAGAAATGCGCCATTCGCGCGCCCGGTAGGAAAGCCGCATCTCCTTGCGGGGCTTGGCCTGCTCGTTTTGGATGGGCGGGGTCAACGCAAACCCGCCCGCAAGCAATCATGAATATGGATAAGGCCAATGGGCGCGACAGGTCCCGCGGCATCATCGGCCACCACGAACAGACTGGTGATGCGCAGCGCATTCATCTCCGCCAGCGCTTCTGCTGCCAGCTTTCCCGCCGCGATTGTCTTGGGTGCCTTGGTCATCAGATCGGCGGCAATGTGATCCAGCGGGTTGGCATGAATATGGCGGCGCAAATCGCCATAGGTGAAGATTCCGATCAGGTATCCATTTTCGTCCTTTATCCCGACAACGCCGGCAAAACCGAAGCGGCCGAATCGCGTCATTTCGAGAAGAATTTCCTTCATCGGCGTGTCGGCCGTTACCAGCGGGAATTCCGTATGCATCAGGTCGGAAACGCGGATCAGCGCACGGCCCAATGAGCCGCCGGGATGAAGATCGCGATATTGATCGGCCGAAAAGCCTTTGCGCTCCATCAGCGCCACCGCCAAGGCGTCGCCGAGCGCGAGCATCAGCGTCGTGGAGGTGGTCGGGGCCAATCCCATGGGACAGGCTTCCTGCGCTCTGGGAAGCACGAGCGCAGCATCCGATGCCGCCATCAGCGCGGAATCGGGATTGCTGGCGATTCCGACGATCGGAATGCCGCGCCGCTTGGCATAGGTGATGAGATCGGAAAGCTCCGCCGTTTCGCCGGAATTGGACAACATGATGAGAGCGTCCGCCGGGGTCAGCGCGCCAAGATCGCCATGGCTGGCTTCGGCCGGATGAACGAACTGCGCCGGCGTGCCGGTGGACGACAGGGTGGCAGCAAGCTTGCGTCCGATATGGCCGCTTTTGCCCATGCCACTTACCACAACCCGGCCCCGCACGGCGGCAAGCAGGTCGAGCGCCTGGCTAAAGGCTCCATCCAAATTGGCGGAAAGCTCGGTCAGAGCCTCACCGGCGAAGCGCAACACACGGCGCGCTGCCTTGAGGTCTGCGGCCTCGCGGTCGGTTGGGGACAGATTCTTCACCTTAGACACCGGCATCGAAGGGCTCATCTCGCGGAGACTTGGTGTTCCCGCCGGAGCAAATCGCGCCGACAAGCGAAAATCGTGCCAAGTTCTGCATGGATTATGAGCAGCCGGGTCCGGAGGATCAAGACCACGACTGCGGAAAAGACGTCGCGCCGAAAATTATCTTAGTCGGAAAAGGATTTAGCCCTCTGCGGAGGTTTTGGAACTCGGACCGTCGAGAACGCCATATTCGCCGGATTTCGTCCGGGCGTTCTTGATCTCCACCCCTTCCGCGGCAAGTCCGCGTTTTAACAATTCGCGGATTGCTGCGGCTCTGCTGGGCATGTGACGGGCGAAGCGCCACGTATCCAGAGCTTCCAATTCCTTCTCCGCCAACATGATCTGCAGGCGCTCAGGCCGCTTCAACTCACCCATAATTCGCCCCACTCACACGCACAGGGTTTCAGTGTGCCTGAATCTAACTTTGAGCTTTTTACTCATCAACGGCCGTTTCCGTACAATGCGCTAAAAAAACCTATGCAGCAAAAAGCAGAATTGTCTGTGCATTCCTATACAGAGATTCAAAAGATGTTTGAATGCTTTTAGTGTCTTGCACAAATTTCGCTGAGTAAAAATGTAATATTCGCAATCAAGAACCTTCTTCTGTCGTTGTAGTATTATTGTAATCGTCTTTTCATTCTCTTTTGACTGGATGATTTTCGATGCAACGAAGCCAATTGCCGGAAGATGCGAGCGAAATTTTCAACTCCGCACAGGAAGCGGATCACCGCATCGGCAACAACCTGGCCCTCATCGCCGGCAGCATCCGGCGGCGTGCTCGAACCATTTCGAAGCAGACGTCCGGCTTCACCAACCGCGAAGTGGAGCTGTTGCTGGCCGAAATTGCCGGCCGTATCGATGCGGTGGCACGGCTCCACGAAATTCTTTCCCAAGGTCCGAGCGATGCGGAGCGCGCGGCCGACATTGGCGAGCATCTGGCGAAGATGTGCGCGGCGCTTACGCCATTCATTTCTTCTGCCGGGCCGGTGGAATTGTCTTACGATTCGACGCCCAACTGCATCGTCGCGCCGGATCAGATCATGCCGATTTCCATCATCGTCAGCGAGATGGTGATGAACGCCATCAAATATGCTCATCCCGCCGGTGTGGCCGGGAGGATCGATGTCAGCTGCCACGCGAATGACGACGCTATCGTCGTGAAAGTCTGCGATGACGGCGTGGGTCTGCCGGAAGCCTTCGATGCTGGCGGCGATTCCGGCCTCGGTTTTCGCGTCGTACGGACGCTCGCGGCGCAATTGGGCGCCACGCCCATCTTCGAATCCGACGCCATGGGTTTGCGCTTCACGCTGACGGTGCCGAAAGCGCGATAAGATTCGCTAATGCGCGAAAATGTCGCCTTCGCCCCAGCCCGCAAGATCGAGTTCGGCGCGTGCGGGAAGAAAATCGAAGCAGGCCTGCGCCAGCGCCATGCGCCCCTCGCGCATCAGCATCCGGTCAAGCGCCTCTTTGAGCCGGTGCAGGAACGCCACATCATTGGCGGCATACGCCAATTGCTGCTCCGAAAGATTTTCCGCGCCCCAATCCGAGCTTTGCTGTTGCTTGGAAAGATCAACGTCGAGCAATTCCTTCACCAGGTCCTTAAGCCCGTGTTTGTCCGTATAGGTGCGCGCGAGCTTCGAGGCCGTGCGGGTGCAATAAACCGGCCCCGCCAGCACGCCGAGATAACGCCGGATCGCGGCGAGATCGAAGCGTGCAAAATGATAGAGCTTCAGCACAGCCGGATCGCTGAGAAGCCGTTTTAGATTGGGCGCCTCATAATGATCGCGGGCCAGCTGCACGAGATGGGCGGTGCCATCGCCTGCCGACAACTGCACCAGGCAGAGACGGTCGCGCACCGTATTCAGTCCAAGCGTTTCGGTATCGACCGCCACGTGCGGACCCAGGCTCAGGCCGTCGGGCAGATCGTTCTTGTGAAGC